>JABSRG010000017.1 GCA_013215165.1 Opitutales bacterium
GGTTTCGTGGAGGATTGCTAGACAGCCAGGCTCTCGCATAGCTTAAACTGATAACCATTCAAGTTCGATGTGCAGGGTTAGGGCGGCAGCCGTTGGGTGGGCCAAGTTTTCATCTGCTCCCTCGGCAATCGGTGTTGCGGTCATTCTACGAGACCATATCTCGCCCCGCACATTTAATCCCATTCGACTCGTGGTTTGGGGCCTGCATGGATCTTCCCCCGTATCATGCGCCACATGATACGGGAGCGGCTGAAACATAGTGCTTTTATTTAATCAAACACACTTGTGGAAGCCATAGCGCTGGTCCGGAGCGATCAATTGCCAGAATACAGTATCACCTGAATTGAGATAATAATTTTCAAAGCTCATGCCTTCCATACCGTTGGTGCCGCCATGATTGGGGGTGCCATTAATCGAGTAAAACCAGAAGGCAAAATCTGCATTTGGATTCTTACTCAAGTCATAGCATGAGTTGCTGAGGTCGGCTGAGTTACTGGAACCATCTATGGTGATTTCAGAAACAAAGGACTCACCCTGGGTGTTATTCACTGTCTGGTAGCTAATGTTGTTCGGAAAGGCCTGAGCTGCGCCGAGCAACAGCCGGCCCACGGTCGTATAACCGGCCCCGAAGACAATTCGGAAGAAACGATATCTACTGTACGGACCCCCGTGAGCATCGACGGCTGCGTTTGTCTGACAGGTGTAGTTGTTACTCCCCTGGGGATAATACACAAACATGTAGAAGGTCCCACCGTTTGAACTTGCATGTTCGGATGCCCCTGCTGAAGCAACCTCGGAGGTAGCAGTGAGACAATCGCCTTGTACTGCTCCTGTTGAATTATGTATCACATTCTGGAGGAGGCGCAGGGAGCGGCGATACGAGCTCAATGAGCGAACAGCAGCAAAGCCACTCTTTGCAGTCGGAGGTAGGTGGACTACTGAGCGGCGCAGCACGGAGCGCTCAGCTTTTGTCAAGCCATGTGAGTTTTCTGAAACGAGCGGATCTTTGATGAATTGTTCTAAAGCTTCGTCGCTTGAGAGCAATGTCTGGATGTATGCATCCAATTTTGAGGTGCCTTTATGCATCATGAACAATATTAAACGATATTTGCAGAGCACCGCCTGCGGGAAAACTTTGCCCTCAGTGTAACGGCGTCACGCTATATACGCCTACGTAAAGAGTTTTTTACAAAATCGACTCGGCGACTTCATTTTGAACCAGGCTTGCCTGAGATAGGGTCAATATTTCATGGCCAAACGAGTGTCGCATCAGAATTCTTTTCCAGAATACCTGAAGGGGAGGCAGCCCTTTAATTGTAGGTCGGCAAACAAATTGGGCTATTCCTCTTCTTCCTCGTAATCGAGGAATTCATCCAAGGTGTCCACAAACTCCTGCAAGGCGCTCATGGGTAACATAATTGTGTCTCGCCGGCCGTTGACATCTTCGGTGATCTTTAAAACACGGCCTCGGTCGTTTTCTTTGAGGTCGAGATAGAACACTTTTCGGTCGGCGAAGACTTTCTCACTTTTGAGGAAATCACTCATATATTCTACGTTTTTGCGCGTTATGACCATCGCACCTTCGGCTTCTTTCAAGCTTTTTTCTCTAGGGTCATTTTTTAGCAGGTCTGCGTGAGGTGATTTGGTCGGTGACTGCGCTGTGAAATCTTAGAAGGGATTTTCGCCATTTTGGATACGGTGCATCTTCCCTTCCTCGAATTTGTAGACCTCGTCGGCGACATCGAAATACTTATCATCGTGCGTCGCTGCTAAGATTGTTTTTCCTTCAGCTTTAAGCTGGGGGAGGATTTCTTTATAGAAATAACGCCGGAAAGTGGGATCTTGATCGGCGGCCCATTCGTCGAAGATGAAGATAGGTTTGTCTTCGACCATTGTTAGCACCAGGGCAAGGCGTTTGCGCTGGCCGGTAGAGAGCTGAGTATTGGAAATGGCTCTGCCCGTCACTTTTGTGCGATCCTGTAGCTCCATCTTATGGATGAGTTGATCGATTCGGTCTTCGTCAAGGTCGTCGATGCCGTAGATCTGATCAAAGAGATGAAAGTCCGAAAAAACGGGTGAGAACAGGTTACGATAACGGCGATAGAGGCGTTTGCCCAAAACACGGCCGTTGATGTTAATGCTGCCTTCGCTCGGTGGGTAGAGGCCTGTGAAGAGTTTAATGAACGTGGATTTTCCACTGCCATTACCTCCGACGATGAAGACGATCTTACCGGGTTCTAATGTGAAGTCGACAGGACCGAGCTGAAACCGTCCTGGGCTACCATTGTTGTAGTGAAAAGAGATGCCTTTGCATTCGATATGCTCAAAGGGGAGAGGCTGTGAATCTTGAATCTCCGTATCTTCCAGCTCGGGCTGCAGGGTTTCGAGCTGTTGTTCAAGCTTGTCAATTTCGGTGACGGAGACAGTGGCCCGCGTGTAAAATGAGTAAGTGGTAACCATTTCACTGATGGGACCGACGATGAAAAGAATAACTGATGTAAGAGCGATAATGGTAGGGGCTAGGTCAATCTCGAGATTGGGCAAAATGAAGATCACAACAGCGAGCAGCACGTAGAAAGTGGTCTGTGATAACAACATGTTGCGGTTTACCAAATCCCCGACCTTGATCTTATAAGTCTGGGCTTCCATCGAAGATTTCCTCAGAGCGCTTTCGAAGAATGCGTTGTCCTTGCGGCTGTTGAGTTTGAGCTCTTTGAAGCCTTTGAGGAGGTCGTCGAAGGCCTTGTAAAACTGGCCTTCTTTCGCAGCCGTGGCCATGAGGTATTTTACCACGTCCTTCTGATTCGACATGTAGATGAGAATCGCCCCGCCAAGGACAGCGAGAGTCAGGAGAAAGGCTGTCTTGGAAATCATCAGGATATAGAAAGAAGAAACGATGATCAGCAGGACCGAAGAAGCAGCGTTGATAATCAAACCGGAGGCCTGAGAGATCACCATGGTGTGGGTGGAGACGACGGTTTGGAGGAGACCGGAGTCCATTTTCTCAAACGTGAGCAGGTCGGCTTTGCGCACCTTGTCGGCGATGCGGATACGCACCTGATCGACGATGCCTTCGACGATGATGTTCGTTTTATTGAGGACGTGGCGTTTGCTTGTGTAAAAGGCAAAGAAGGCGACGCCAAACATCAACAGGTAGGGAAAATTTAGATTTCCGGGGGCCGCCATCGGTGCTGCCGTCACGAGCACGGCCACCATGATGCCGTTGATTATGCCCGCAGCTGCGGTGAGCCAAAGAAGCTGAGCACCGAATTCCTTAGACTCGCGATTTAGGAAACGGAAAAATTCCAGAGACTGCTGCTGTTTTGCCATAATGGATACAGGACAGCGGGAGACGACAGCGGAAGGCGAAGCTTGTCTAGATCAAAGTCAGATCTATGAATTTATGACGCTCTTGTGGTGCTAGGTTCGTTCAATGCTATTTTGATAAAATCGCGATAGTATGAAATGAAGTTCCTTTTCCAGTTTCTGGATCCTTTGGTATGGACGCACCGATTTCGGGGATATTTCGCCAAGATTGGCGTGCCGGATCTTCACTCAGAAAAAGAGATTCCCAGGCAGCGGCTATGCTCTTTTCCCCATCACTCCAGAGAATGCGTGGGGCTGCCCTGGGAGCTACTCTGATTTTTTCTCGGTCAATAGACAGACGTTTCCACACACTTCCATCGGTTGAAATGAATGGTGCCGCTCCGCCCTCTGCTATCAGGTGTAGTCCATCGTCGATCACTGCACGGAAGTCGTTTCCATAGGGATTGAAGGAAAGCAGCTGCCATTGTTTACCGTCCATGGAGCGTTCACAGAGTTCTCTGCGGCCGACTGTGAGAAAATGGTTTTCACGAAAGATAATGTCACGGGCGTGTTTCTGCTGGGTCGCGAAGCTATCAATTTTTTCCCCGTTTGTCGTGGTCGCTTTAAAACCATTGTCAAGGTATCCAGTTTCGCTCCATTCGTGCGTACCAATGAGAACGAAAGTGTTGTTTCCAAACGCTAATTTCAGGGGTGTCAACTTGAGGTGATCTGGAAGTCTTGCCCCGGTTTCCCAATGTTCTCCGTCTTCCGAAATAATAAACCGGTTGCCCTCGATAGCGACAAACCGTCCATTGCAGAATGCTATCGAAGAGACGCGTTTTGGGCGAGGAGGCAGATTCTGCCAAGTTTCTCCATCGGCGCTGAACACGATCCTGCCTTTTTCAAAATCTCCTCCGACGGCGACAAATCTTCCATTGCCTGATGCGAGGTCCAAGAGGCTGTGCTCGGTGCTGTATTCGCTAAATATCGGGACAGATGCATGTTTCCAGTCGCTGACGTTGTCTGAATACAAGATATCAGTGCCCAAGCCGATGGCTACGAAACGCTGAGGGCTGCCTGGAAGCGTTGAAGCGAAAATGCAGAGGGCGAACATGAGCGTAAATTTCATAGAATTCAATCGGACTGGGTTTTAGATTGAAGATGCTCTTCAAGGAATGCATCTCGCAGCGCAATAAACTCTGGATCTGCCTTGATCCGATGACCGCCGGAATCTTCGAAGATATCGACTTGAACACCCTGATCGCGAAAGCGGTTTGTGTATGCAACGACACGGCGTTTGGGAGCAGCATTATCTTTGATTCCATACTTATACAAAATCGGGGGGTCTGTCGGGTCTGCGTAATCGACGGCGTTGGCGTGACGGCTGTAGTCGGAGAATTCTCTGATGGGTCCCCCGAATAAAACACTGTAAGGGCTATCATACCAATTGGGTTTCCAATGTTTCTTCTTAGATGGTCGCCGGGGGAAGGAAACGGCTCCATTCATACTTATTACAGCGAGGACGCTGCTGGGCTGATCGAGGTGCTCTCCCCGATCGAAAAGGTGAGGCGCATTACTCGTTATTCCGATCATATCTGCGAGATAACTTCCGGCAGAGAACCCCGCGACGGCCAAGCGCTCTGGATCTATATTGTAGTTAGCTGCATGAGCTCGCAACCAGCGAATAGCTGATTTGCAGTCTTCGATTTGAGCGGGCCAGGCAGCTTCGCGACTTCGACGATAGCCGACGCTTGCGACAGCGTAGCCTTGATCTGTGAGATGATGATAATCTCCGATGTTGTGCTTGTCTCCTCCCCACCAGGACCCTCCGTGAATCCATACAATCAAAGGGAATTGTTCCTCTTGTCCGGGGAGGTAGATATCGAGTAATTGGTGTGGATGCCCGTGTGTCACGTAAGGGACATCACGAAAGACGATGACGTTGCCAGCAGGTTCAGGGATCTCCGGATCGTTTCCATAAAGGGTAGTTTCTGCGAGGCAGAGTGTAAGGCCGATCAGGGTAGAAATTCTGACAACTATATTCATCAGTGCACTAGGATTAAGGTGTCGATAAGTAAAGGTTATCAACGCCTGGCGACTATAGTTTCGGCGGAATGCGTTGGTTATGGATTCAGGTTTGACTGTCTCGCCACCGAGATCAACAGCACCCGCTGCGCCGTATAGAAGGCTCTGGTGGCCCTAGCTTATGAGCGTTCTGTAGATTCCATTCCCATGAAACCGTAGAAGTTTGTGAGAGACTCGTTGAGTGCATCGGATTGTTGCTTCAGGTTTTCCGCCGATGCTGCCGACCGGTCTGCAGTTCGAGAATTGTTTTGAACCACCTTATCAATCTCGCCGACAGCGCCGCTGAGTTGTTCAATACTGGCTGACTGTTCTTTGGAGCCCTCGGCAATCTTTCTGACGATGGTCGAGATCTCCTCCACGGACTGTTCTACCTTTGCAAATGCCTCGTTGGCCTCGTTAGCCTGAGCGGTGCCGATGTTTATCTGGCCTACCGATGTTACGATGAGCTGAGACGTCTCTGAAGCTGCGGTCGAAGCACGCATAGCTAAGCTACGTACTTCGTCGGCGACGACCGCAAAGCCTGCACCTGCTTCGCCAGCTCGGGCGGCCTCGACAGCTGCATTGAGTGCCAGAATGTTTGTCTGAAAAGCAATCTCATCGATTGTCTTAACGATATCCTGAGTTCTTTCGCTAGACTGCGAGATGACCGCCATCGACGAGATGAGAGAATTCATCTGATTGTTGGCGGCTTCGACGATACCCTTGCTTTGCGTGCCCAGGGAATTTGCAGATACGGTATGTTCTGTATTGGACTGGATCATCTCGGAAATATCCTTGAGTGATGCTGAGGTTTCCAAAACGGCTGAAGCTTGATTACCTGCGCCTTGTGCGAGCGTCTCAGAAGATCTTGCTAGGCCGTCCGAGTTCTTACGCGTTTCTTCGGCAGCTGCGCGAATGTTGATGAGGAATCGGCTAATCGGAGTGGTCACTCCGAAGTATACAAATGTGGCTGTGATTAAGATACCGACGAGCAGAATAATCCCGGTGACGTTGATGATGTAAATCTTGGTCTGTATTGACGCCATTTTTTCCTCGTTCAAAGCATCCTGCCTTTCGCTGTAGAAATTAAGGTATTTCTCGAGCGCTTTTTCGTAGGTGTGGAAAACTGGCTCGCATTCGGTGAGTTGCATGGTGTGGGCTTCGTCGAATCTACCCGCCTCACTGGTGGCATATATGCGTTCGATGATGCTGATCCACTGATCCCATAGCTCTGAGATTTCCGCGTAGATGGCTTTGCCTTTATCACTGAATAAACTTTCCTCGTAAATAGCGTAGGCGGCTTCTGCTTGCTGACGTTTTTCGCCGATTCGCTGAGCCAAGATTTTACGAACCTCTGGTTCAGGGGTCCGCGCAATTACCAATACATCCATACGCATGGCATAAGAAGCCGCAGCGAGTCGGTTGAGAGCCTGAGTTTCTGGGATTTCGTTGGCAATGTGATCGGCCATTTCTCCGCTCATATTGGACATGAAAACGTTATTAGAAATCAGCGAAACTATCAACATTGAGATTGGAATCGAGAAACCAATGATCAACCTTCGCTTGAGAGGAATTCTGCTTTGTTCACTCATATCAACTGACTTCTCTTTTGAAAAACTGGATAGAAATAAGATCAATGGAGTCCTATACGCATTAGCTCTAAGAGGCCGCCGAATGGGTCTAGATCCTTAGCTGAATATTTATGCAAAGGATTCCCTTGGTTTCTTCGACGTGTCTTTTTGTTAGCGAATTAGGCAATACAGTTTGGCTTAAATTCCGAGTGTCCTATGTGTGAGGGAGGATGTTTTATCTCGAGCCATGCGAACGTAAACTCTGGACACTCAATCCTCTTTTGAAGGTTCTTAATCGAGTGAATCCATTATACCTCACCGATTTTATCCAGGCTGGCGATGCCGAGAATGACCTCGTTCCTGCTATCCGCCGTGCTGTTGAGCAACTCAAGGACGGGCAGACTCTCATTTTTCCAGAGGGCGAATACGATTTGCTGCAAGAGACTGCAGAACAAACGCTGTTGCCGATTACCAATCATGATTTGTGTCCGAGAGTCCATGGAATTTTGCTCCGGGGCAAGCGGGACATCACGATCGAGGGAAATGGATGCAGGCTCTACGCTGATGGTCTGGTAGCGCCCCTATGGATTCAGGACTGTCACAATATTACTGTAAACCACCTTACCTTTGATCGTCATGAATTTCTAAACGGATCGGGTGAGGTGGTCGCTGCAGGCGACGGCTGGATGGAGTTGGAGCTACCGCCTGAAAACAATCCCGGGTGGTTTATTCACAACGGTATCCTGACATTCAAATCTCGCTATTGGTCAGAGCAATTGGACAGCCTCTTTGAGTGGGATACCCAAAAACGCCTGCCAGCTCGGGGGAGCGCCGACAATTGTGGGGCCGGTTGGCAGGTCCAATGGCAGGCCGAACAGATGACAGCGACAAAAATTCGGCTATCAGGATCGTTTGAACATCCCGTGACTGTCGGGAATCAAATGATGCTGCGCTGCTCAAAACGTTATGCTCCTGGCGTGAGCATGAGCCACAGCTCGGACATCAAGCTCAATCATATCACGGTGCACGCTTGCGGAGGTATGGCCTTTATCGGTCAGCGTTGTCGGGATGTATCCTTAAAACGCTGCGTCGTGGCTCCCAGCCCCAAGAAGACCCGCATAGATGCGGATTGCTTCGATGCTACCCATTTTTCGAATTGCGCAGGTCATATTCTCATCGAGGACGGACGGTTTGAGAATCAGCTCGATGATGCCACCAATATCCACGGCGCTTATTTCCAGGTGATCCGCCAGCTCGATGCGCATACCTTACGCCTGGATTTGCGACATCCTCAACAGGCGGGCGCTCCCGTGGGTGAGCAGGGAGATACCTTTGAGCTCTGTCGCCTAGATACTGCGGAAGCCTACTGGACCGGCAAAGCTGCAGAGGTAACTATCCAAAACATGTCGACCGTCGATGTGCGCTTTTCTGAGGCTTTACCTGATAATGTAGCGATCGGCGATGCGCTCGATAACATCGATTGGTTTCCTGACTTCACCATGCGTCGGTGCTTTATGCGTGGCAATCGAGCGCGTAATACCCTCATTAGCACACGTGGAAAAGTGCTTATGGAAGAGAATTTCTTCCAATCAGCTGGAGCGGCTGTTCAGACTGCAGGAGCCATCGGGTTTTGGAATGAATCCGGGCCCGTGCACGACCTTACTCTGCGAAAAAACACCTTCGATCACTGTGCTTACAATGCGCCGAAGTGGGGTGCAGCAGTTCTTGAACTCAAGCCAAACTTAAAAAGGCCGGCATTGCGTCATACGCCTTATCATCGAAAGATTTTGATCGACGAGAATACGTTCCTGTGCGCGCACGACAAAGTCTTGGATTTGGCCTTGGTCTCTGACCTTACCTTTAAAAATAATAAGCTCAGCAGAGACGACGGGGCCGAGTGGGGTGATTGGCTGAATGAGAGTCAGTCGGACGGCTTGGTTGTGGAAGATAACTTGTTTGCGTACTCAGGAAGGCTCGAGGTTGTGCCTGGGTCTCCGGTCGCAGATTCGACTCGTTGAATTTGCTATGATCGCACATCCGCCTGGCACGGCGACAGAGCGCCGTGGCCACAACTGTTGGTTGAACTAGTGATGCGTCGCCCTCCAGCGCATCCTATAGTTGGAGGGGCATGCTTTGATGTGACCCAATGGGCCGATTGCCCTAAAAGAGGCTCCCGACTTGAATGACTCTACTCACCCCAGAAGGCTTATTTTTGCGGAGTGACGGTTCTTTCTCCTCGGCTTTATCGGCGCGGTAAGGCTCTCCGTTGCGATAAGTCTTTCGGAAGCCGATGGGGTCACTGAGACCGTCACGTCCTTGTTCTGCGAATGCGTAGAATATAAAGCCCTGCACGGTGCGCTCAGGGAGCATATTTGAAAAATCCTGGGCGAGGTTTAGGTTCCCGCGCGCGGTGTTACATCCCCAAAGATTAATCGATGCCGTCGGGCTTAAGGTTTCGGCGAGGAGGGCTGTGATATCGGTAGATTGCTCCGCGGTCTTTAGCATGATGGCATCGCGTGCCGAGGTAAGGTAGCCCCCCGTTAGCGTGATAACATTGGCCCCCTTCGTCCTCTCAGACGCGCCGTGGCCAGAAATATTCATTTGAGTCACCGCGTCACCAGCATCGGATATCTTCATGAGGTCGTTGAGGAATCGTCCTGCATTTTTGGACTGATACTTAATGCCACCGGCAGTGACTAATGTGTAGTGCCCATTCGAGGAATAAAATTCCTCATGGCCGCCCTGCGCGCTGACTATCTCGTCACGTGGAAAATCCCATAAATTCCTCTTAAAGGGTTGGATTTGGAATTCGGTTTTTTCATCTTCTTTGAGTTGGTCATTTTCCTCGGCCCCTATGTTAAACACTTCTAATTCTTTGTTCAACTGGCTCAAAAAATTTGTCCAAGAATTCCCGTCTTCAGTATATTCTGGATTAGGAGGGGTTCTATAATTACTAGGCACTCTGCTATCTGGACTCGCGCTGTTTTTGTTGCTAGAGAACGGAGCCGTCTTCTTTTCCCGAAACACGTTCACAGACACTACCGGCACATGAAATGAGCTTACAGGTGGGTAAACGTTGGGACTCAGGGATTGTTCCTGGATCGTGGCCACAGCATTTTCCACTGCTTGCGATATCGTGAGGTCTCCCAGCTCATATACGATTACGTAATTATCCGCAGTAAGTCCGGACAGCTCCAAGGGGTAGGTGCCGGGTTCAGTCGCGGTGAGGGCAGTGCCTCCGAGAATGAGGTTGCCGCCGATGACGTCTTGGGAGTCTCCAGCTACCAAGCCATTTATGCTAAAATCGAGGGTAGTGACATCAAGGGGTTCTCCATCAAATGCTTTCGTCTGGTCTTCCACGACAATTGTCAGAGGAGCCGGATCGATGATAAAATCGCCGGATATTAAGGCGGTTGCATAGTTGGTGAGACTGAAGTTCGGCCCACTTCCCGATACGCCTTGAGGTTGAATTTCAAATTCGTATACACCGACACCTTGCCCGGTGGATGTTTCATAGCCATTCGTAGTTGCTAGGAAGACACCATCAATCATGTCGTCATTGACCAGCCCGGTCACGGTGAATGCGGACAAGTCCAGCTCCATTACGGATCCATAGGTTTTGCGCTGATCGCTTGCTGTGATGACTATTCGGCGCGGGTCGATGTAGAGATCTCCTGATTCGTAGGTGATGGCGTAGTTATTGGGGTCGAAGGTGCCTCCGGTTGCGGTAGATGCGGTGATCTCATCTTCATAAGTCCCTCTGAATTCTGTGGTCGAGGCAGCGTAGCCATTCACGCTGGTGAGGGTGACGGCGCCTATAGACTCACCATTGACTAATCCATTGGATGAGAAAGCGCTTGTGCCCAGGTCGAGCACATCGCCGTAGACTTTGAACTGATCTTCGGCTGTGATAGTCAGCGCGCGGGGATCGATCGTCAGATCGCCGTCCTCATAAGTGAAATTATAATTAGCTCTCCTAAAATCAGAACCGCTCTCTGTGAAACCATTGATCACGATTTCGTTCTCATAAAGCCCTGCTCCCTGAGTGGCGGAGGTTGCATATCCATTACGATTCGCGAGAAGAACGGACTCAATAGCGTCGCCGTTTTTCAATCCGGTAGCAGAAAAATTCGAGGTGGAGACACCCAAATCCAGAGTCTCTCCGTAATTTTTGGTCTGATCGCTGGCGGTGATAAGCACAGTCGCTGGATCAATCGATAGATGACCTGGCACGAAGCTAAGCGTGTAGTTTTCCTCGTCGATGTCTCCATTTATACCGACTATGTTGATTTCGTTTGGATAAAAACGTGCGTCAGCGGTGATTGACTGCAAAAGACCATTTTCGCTTTCCAAAGAGACAGAATCGATGGCGTCACCGGGAGCAAGCCCCTCAGCTGAGAATGCGGTAGACACCGCTTCAGCAGGAGCGACGCTCTCGCCATATGTTTTTGTCGTAAGGCCTAAGGTGAGTGTGAGTGCGCGCGGATCAATCGTCAGATCTCCGGCGGCATACGTGATGGCGTAGTTGCTGGCATTGAAGGTGCCGCCAGTGGCTGCGCTGGGGACGATATCGTCTGTGTAGGAGTTGGCTCCTGAAGTAGTCGAGCCGGCGTGTGAGCCGCTGCTGGTGAGCGTAACCGAACCGATCGTTTCTGAACCTATCAGGCCGGATGAAGTAAATGCCGACGTTCCGAGATTTAAGGTGTCCCCATAGGTCTTGCTCTGATCGCTAGCCGTGACGGTGAGAGCTGCGGGGTCGATGGTCAGGGTGCCGTCGACGTATTCGATGATGACCCCATGTTGGTCCATTTGACCTGCAGCCGAAAGGGTGAGTCCGCTTGGGGTGATTGTGTAGTCTCCCGCATCCGTTGCTGTCGTGGCCGCACCAGAGAGTGAAACTGTGCCGGTAATTGTGCCTGGGCGCGGGCTGGTCACTTCCGTAGCTGTGAAACCTGAAGCCATGGTGCCGTCGTAGGTCTGGGACAGATCGTCCGCGACCACGAAATAAGGGGTGAGGAATCCGCGCAGTAGGGGATCGGTGACTCCGTCATAGATCACCCAGGTATTCGTAAAATCGAAATCGCTGAAACTGCTCTGCTGCTGGAAAGCGGTGCCATCTAGGCCTGTGGATGCGTTAAATCCAGAACTGGCGCTGGTCACCTGGCCGGAACTGGTGGTGTTCCAATAAGTGCCATCGAGGAGGCCCGGGGGGTCAAATCCCATAAAGTCGGCCAAGGCACCGAGTAGGCCGCCCACATTCGTTGTTCCAGAAACTGCCCCGGCAGAGTGGCTAAAGTTGATGCTGCCCAAGCTGAAGCCCACGAGGCCACCGACGTCTCTGATGCCGCTTACACTCCCTGTGGCGTAGCTGTTATCTATAACGCCGTCATTCGAACCGGCGAGACCGCCTATACCGCCATCAAAGCCTTCGCCGGAACTTTGGTCTCCGGTGGTTGCCGTAACTGTTGCGGCCGAATAACTACTTGAGATGGCTCCAGAGTTGTAGCCGACTAAACCGCCAATCCCGCCGACTGGGTCGTCATTGGTCCCGACGTTCAAGCCCACGCCCGCGGCGTCACTGCCCGTCACTGTGCCTGTAGAGTAGACATTCGCCACTAAGCCTGCGTTTAATCCGGCTAAAGCGCCAACGCCTTCGAGGCCAGCCAAGTTTACATTGGTAAGTCCCAAGTTGATAACGACGCCACAGGGACAGATCACACCGAACAGACCTACGCCATTGGCGTTGTCCGTATTTGCGCGGGTTAAGCCGTCGATTTCGTGGCCCAGTCCATCAAGAATACCGGCGAAACTCGTTGCCGTGCTGATGTCGCCCGCAGCATTTCCGAGGGGCGCCCAGGGGTCAGTCGTTACCGTGATGTCGTTGCCTAAGACGTAAGCGCCCGCCATGTCTGAGTCGATCGCGAGCAGGCCGGCCTCGTCATTAATAATGGTGTAGGTAATCAGGGTGCCGTCAGTTCCGTAGAGCGTGGTGAAACTGGTCCCGGCTGCTAGGCTCACGGGTGCTCGGGCTAAATAGTCTCCCAGAGGCATGGAGGCTACGGTCCCACTTTGGCCAAACTCCAATGCGAGTCCCCCGCCGCCCGTTACGGCGATCGGAGCGTTCATTTCAATGAATCGGTCGGCAGTGAGCGTCAGGGTGTGGGTGTTCCAGCTCAGCTCATCGTTTACAAAAATGTCCCCATTCGTCCCGGAGCCTCCATTGACTGATTCGATCGTCACGTTGTTTGAGCCCAGCTGAGTCTCCAGGGTCGAGGCTTCAATATCCCCATTCACGCCGATCGTGAAATCCGTTGGGTCGATCAACCATTCTCCTGTCGATCCAGAGGGTGCCGAGGTAGTGATAACTGCTGACTCAGCGATTCCCACTGGCTTGCGCTGGTTTCGATGAATCCGCCATCGCCGGAGCTGGAGCCACCCCGCGCGCTGATTCCGCCAGAGACTACTTTCTGGCTGTCGGGGTTTTCTAAATCTGAAAGCAAGATGACTGAGCCCCCATCGCCGGCGTCGCCGCCATCTGAAGTGATCTCACCCGAATGGAGGACCGTGCTGCTGGCTACGAGGCGAATCACACCGCCATCGTTGATCACACCAGATGCCGATACTTCTCCTGTATTGACGACCTTTCCGAGGAGGCTGACGGCGGACTTTGCTGTGAGCACCGCAAAACCTTCCTCGGCTTCAACAAGGTGTTTGTTTTCGACGAGGGTATCGTAATCGGCCTCGCTGACCTCCACATCGATCAGCTGATTTCCTAAAATGTTGAGGGTGACTGCTCCGCCTGCTGCTAGAGCGACGGTGCCTTGCTCGGCGATAATGACGCCCTCGTTGCGGACTTCGGGGGCGAGCATGGCGATGTAATTTCCGATCAGTTCGCCTTGGTTGATGACCGAGCCTGAATGCGCGTCGCCTTCAAAGAGATACTCCCCGGAGAGGAAAGCGTCGTCGGTGATCTGCATCGAGCTCGCGACGAGGCCGCCCACATCTACTTGGGCACCATTTCCGAACAACACGCCGTTTGGGTTTAGGAGAAAGACGCTTCCATTGGCATTGAGGTTTCCGAAGATCTGCGAGGCATCACTGCTCAAGACGCGGTTGAGCGTCGTGGAGCCTGAGTTGGGCTGAGCGAAATTTACGGTCGACTGAGCGCCGATGTTGAAGGAATCCCATTGGATGATGCCTTGCTGCGTCGATTGGGTGATGTCCAGTCGGTTGCCACTTTGTGTGATTTGTGCCGTACCCGATATGATATTGCCGCCCGTTGGCAAGGCATTCGCCGGAAGGTTGCCCCGTGCAGAAGAGATCGCCATGCAGAAAATGAGAGACAGTGCGCGCAGTCGTGGAGTCCGGGATTTCATGGAATGTCGGGTAAAAGAGGTTGCTGAAGAGCGGTTCATCATCGTTTCGCTTTGAGGATTTTTAGAATTCAGAGGTAATGCTGAGCCATCCGCGGAAACTCGGATTGCGGCCGTCAGAATCGTTTCCATTTAGATCTCGCCCCGGATTATTCCCGAGCGGCGTCGCTATCGAAGCGGTAAGGATGTAGCCATTGATGGACCCAATAGCAAGAGAGGCCCCAGCTCCGGCCAAAGTATAGCTGTTTTCCTGGTTCGGATTGAAGGCATTCCAATCGGCCCAAGTTTCGTAATTATTCTCAGTGTAGCCTGCATCGACAAAGACTGAGGCTCTCACTAATCGGTTAATCCGATAAAACAAGTTGGCCGATACGATATGGCCTGAATCTCCACCGGCCTCACCCATTGGATAGGCGCGTATATGTTCTGCACCGCCGAGGGAGAAACGCTCGGATGAGTCTAAATTATCGAATGCAAATTGCCCCCGGCTCGACAGATCGAGATACCACTTGCCGGGAAGCAGTTGGAGTCGCCGCACTGCGTAATTGAGTTTGGAAAAAGACCCGAAAGCATCCCGCGTCACGGCGTCCTGTAGACGTGCGGTTTCGAGGTTTTGGTCACTGTGACCGGTTAAAAAGGAGAGGCTAAAGTTCGTGATGCCTCCGAGTCCGAGATCATCTTCGTGTGAGCCGTTTAGAGCGATTTGGCCAACAATCACTTCCCGGTCACTTGTTTGTCCTGCAATAGTGAAATCCTGAAGCGATCTGTAAGTCGCCCGAGCAGATATGGAGATGCTTGTATTCTCTTCTAATACCAATGGGTAGGTTCCGTAGAGACTCATCGTCGAAGCGTGGCCCTCGGCACCCTATTCTTTGAGAGATTCTTGGACGATCTCATAGTCAAGGTGTGAGAAACTTGTGCCGACACGGAGGCCACTATAGCCGATGGGCAGGTTGTAATCGCCGAGTATGAAATGGCTTCCCTCGGTCAAGGTGCTAAGTAAGACAGCTTCATCAAAAAGACCGAGAGGGTTGAAAACATTGAGACCCAGGATGGCCTGCAACTCACCGGTAGACCTCAGGCCTAGATTGGTGATGCCTGCGCCGAAGTCGAGCAGGGGGGTATCTCGAGTAGTGACATTGATGTCGACCCCAGCTTCCTCCTCACCGGCACTGAGTGACGCGTCGAAATCCAGACCCGGTTGACTGCTTAAAATAGAGAGCGCACGTGTGAGCTGGGATAAGTTCATCGGATCGCCTGCTGAGATCTCTTGATCGAAAAATCCCATGACGCGTTCTTCTTGAACCCGTTGGCCTTCGTTGTTTACAACGATTTGCCCCAACGAGCCCTCTATGACTTTGATGCGCACCACGCCGTCGATAATATCCTGTTCTGGCAGGAGGGCGCGGGCCAAAAAGTCGTTTTCTGCATAGAAGGTAGTTATGATATCTAGCGATTGCAGTGTCGCTAGCGGTATCTCTTGGTTGGTCAACGGAGCTAAGGCATCGAGGAGTTCGGTTTCCGAGACGAGTGTCACACCCTCTAACACAAACTTGCTGACGAAGATCATTGGACCCGAATCGGTTGTGGGATCGTTGAGATCTATCTCAAAAGCTTCTTTCTGCTCTGGAACTTGCTCGAACTCGGGCTAAACCGAAGGTTGTTCGCGCAAAATACTGCCCGCATCGGGAATATTAGATGCCTGTCCAAGCAGACACAGGGGAATGAGCACCGGCAAATACCGGCTGCAGGCCTTGAAGGAGATCATAATCAAATAAATGCAGCGATTTACAGAACCCAGCGATCACTTCGTAGACTGAAGTGTTGTGGGTATAGGGAGGAAACCTTTTCATGTATCTGTCGAAAAAGCTGATGTTTTGCGAGCATAAAATCTGCTGAGCATGCTCCTGAATCAGCGCTATTTCGGTCAGATTTCCTGCATAAAAACCCCAATAAACTTATCCATGATCAGCACATGTTCGGGTGAGCTGAGTACGGGGTCTGGGATAAAGCTCCCATTTTCTAATAGCAACGCCACCGTGATTGGATGGTAGCCATTGCATTCAAACAGCCCGCGATATTGTCCATCTGTCAAAGCAGAGACATCGAAGACGTTTTTGCCTCGGCGAGCCGGAAAAAATGAAGCTATGGGCTCCGCCTCAATGGGGGCTTCGATAGGGAACAGGGACACGCGCACGAGGGGGTTGCCCTCATTAAAAGTCATGAAGCGAATGGTGGCTTCGTTATTGAAACGGATGCCCACGTAGAGTTTGCCGGGCTCCTTAGCCGTAATGATCGGAGCCAAAAATATGAAAGCCGAGCCAACGATGGCAGTGAGTGGTAGAAAAACAAAAAGGACGACCTTCCAACCTGGGGTGCCTGTAGATTGAGGAGATTGAGACATGTGAAATGGGTTGCGAAGCTGAACGGTCAGCTTTCTTTGGTGCATTAATATGTCAGCGAGGTTGCAAGTCAAAGTGGCATGGCTTCTTCCTGACAGACACATATAGATACAGAGCAAGCGATGGCATCAGAAGGATTAAGTGCGGTGATGGACAGTCAGGTAGAATCTGACTCTGAAGCGGGTTCCACCTGCTGCCATTCTCGAACGGATACACCTAAATCTGGGGTCGGCGCCCTCATTGCTGGGATACTGATCGGAGGGCAGGGGATGATCTGGGGGCTGACCATCAATATTACCCAGCCCCCTCTCTTCTCGACGGCGTATTGGGTTTTGCATGGCATCCTGGCGGGTTCAGCAGTTTTAGTGGCATGTTTGTTAGGGCGTCCCCTGCTGTTTGCATTAGCCGAGTCGGTTCGCGAGCGTCGGATTGGGATTGAGGCTTTGTTTACACTTACCGCCACCGGTGCTATGGCAGCATCACTCATTGCTTCGATTACTGGGAAGGGCAGCGTGTATTATGAAGTCGTTGCTATTGTTCTGGCGATTTATTCGCTCGGGAAATTCGTGGGTAGGCGCACACGCGAGCAAATGCTTAAAGAAGTGGAGCAGGTCGAAACCGACTTTTCGCAGTGTTTTGTTAAGCGTTGTTGTGGTAATCGAATGACGGTGGCCGTGGGTGATCTGGATGAGACATCGCGAGTCAGTGTGGAAGCTGGCGAGCCGATCACGGTCAGCGGGACGATCTCTGAGGGGTCAGGGGTGTTGCGCACCGCTTTGCTGACTGGCGAGAAAAATTGGGTGGATGCAACTGAGGGGGATCGGGTTGAAGCGGGGTATTGGCTCGTTTCTGGTGACATTTCGGTGGTGCCTGATCCCATTCAGAATGGGCGCATGCTTGATGGTGTATTTGCTTCGCTGAAGGAAGCCCGGAAGCACCCGTCACACATAGAAGCCGAAGCTCATCGATTGGCTGCCTATTTTGTCCCTTTTGTCATCGGCGTTGCCGTATTCACGGCAGCTTTTTGGCTTTGGCGTGACTCTTGGGTAACGGCACTCTTCAATGCGATGTCGGTGCTCTTGGTGGCCTGTCCATGCGCATTGGGTTTGGCGACACCCATAGCGGTTTGGCGAGGATTACTCAGCTTGGCATCTCTTGGCGTGGTGTCGCGCGATGCACGCTTGATCGATGGGCTCGCTTCTACCCACCGAATCTTCTGGGATAAAACTGGGACCTTGACCGATTTTGATGATCTCGGGATTGATTTGATCCTAGATGAGCAGGCTCCCATCGACCGATCGACTTTGATTCGTTGGTTAAGTTCGCTTGAAACGCAGTCCGATCATCCGGTCGCCCAAGCTATCGTCCGCAAATTTGGTAAGCCTGAACAGCCTGTTGTATTTGACCAGGTAACGCTGATCCCTGGTGGAATTTCTGGTAACTTAGCGTCCAAACAACGCTTTGACGTTATTGATGCGACACAGGTGGGTGATTCAGAGTCGGTAGATTCCAAGCAACTGGCTCTCTTGATCGATGGAAAGCCTGTTGGACGTCTAGTCATGCGTGAGCGTTTGCGGCCCGACGTGGAGGCCCTGATTCAAGGGCTTGCAGATGATGGTATCGAATCCTCAGTGATAACGGGCGATCCCAGGCCTCAGGTCTCCCTGGCTGAGTCTGGGGTAACCATGCAATATGGGATGACGCCTCAACAGAAAGCTGATGAGATAGATCGTTCCGTTCAACGCGGCGAGCGGCCTGTTCTAATCGGGGATGGTATCAACGACACGCCTGCGATGAACGCGGCCATTGCTTCATTGGCGATTGGGTCTGGAACGCATTTAGCGCGGGTGTTCGCTTCAGGAATTATTCAGGACGAATCTCTGCCAAAGCTTATGAAAGCCATAGAGAATTCGCGTCAAACCCTGGCCTGTATTCGTGGTAACATTCGATTTTCTCTTATCTACAATGTTGTGGGTATGGGTCTCGCGGCATCTGGAAATCTGCACCCGGTGGTCGCTGCGCTGCTTATGTTAGGTTCTAGTCTTTGGGTGAGTTGGCGTGCCGCAAAGCAGATGTCATAAATGAGTGAAAGCGATCTATTAATACGTCTGTTTCTGAGAATAAGATTCAACTATTGAGTCTGCGTCTCATTATTTAATGGGCTAAATAAAATTTTTAAGTGTTTGTAAGTTATGAGTTTGTGAAAATTAAAATCACTTAATCTAAGGTCTAAACTAATTTGTTTTTATTGATACAATGTCTCAATAAAGAAATGTTCCATTTTTTGAGAAAAATAACCATTGATCTAAGTTTTTTGACGACCTAACAGTCCGTTGAATTTGGCAGCAATGCCGCTAGCTAGCGATTAAATGATCTCACCACTTATTTTTCTTACACACAGGCAAGTATCCGCGCTTCGACATCGTCTATTGAAGTGCGAATCCCAACAGCCCCTCGGATATTCTAAACTAACGCGAGATAATGGGATCTCTATCAAATTTGCTTAAGTAATTCATAAGAGAAACGTGATCTGATTTCTACGACCTAATCGTATTTCATACATAGAGTTATGGCGAATATCTTCCCAAGATGGGTGAACACGATCCCGCTCAAAGTGATTGCAGCGCTGGCATTGACTGCCACGTCAATCATTGCGGGCATCACCTATTATTTTACACCGAAGTATGCACGCGTGGGCTACCAACCCACACAGCCGGTAGCATTCGACCACAGTTTACACGTTGGCCAGTTGGGGATGGATTGCCGCTACTGCCACACGGATGTCGACAAAGCCGCGCACTCTAATGTGCCCTCGACCAACACATGCATGAATTGCCACTCGTTGATAAAGACAGACTCACCTAAGCTTCAGCCAATCCGTGACAGCTTTGCATCTGGGGAACCTGTTGAATGGGTCCAGATCCACAAAACACCGGATTATGTTTATTTCAATCACGCGGCTCATGTGAATCGAGGAGTCAGCTGCGTGCATTGCCACGGCCAAGTTAATGAAATGGAAGTCGTCCACCACGAAAAGTCTCTCTCAATGGCATTTTGCCTCGAGTGCCATCGCGAGCCCGAGCGTTTCATTCGCCCCGTCGAGGATGTATATAACTTGGATTGGTCCGCTGGAGATTCGAGCGACCAAAAAGCACAGGGCGAAGAGCTTGTGCATGACTGGAATGTGAACCCGCCACTTAGCTGTTCTGGCTGCCACCGATGAGTAAACGAATATTTTCACATCCTGAGCCCTCCGCCAACGATTTCACCGGGCCACGCTATTGGAAGAGTCTCGATGACTTGGCCGAAACGTCTGAGTTCAAGGACTGGGTAGAGCGGGAATTTCCCGAAGGTGCTTCCGAGCTTGAAGGTGTAGACCGCCGTAAGTTCATGAAGCTGATGGCCGCATCATTCGGTCTGGCCGGAGTCGGAATGGCGGGCTGTCGTCAACCACGTCGATATATCCTACCTTACGCTCAGCAGCCTGAATACACTCCAGTCGGCGTGCCCTCCTACTACAGCACGTCTTTCTCGATTGGTAATCAGACTATTCCTTTGGTCGTGGAGACACACGGTGCACGTCCGATCAAGATTGAAGGAAACCCCAGCTACAAGCCTTTCGGCGGTGGTTCTTCCATCTTTGCGCAGGCAAGTATCCTGGATCTCTATGATCCCGAGCGCTTTACTGATTCTGTCCGCAATGGAGGAAAAGCTTCCAAAGCCGAAGTCTCCACCGCGCTTTCTGAGCTGAGCGAAGCCATGGCATCCGCTAGCGGCGAAGGATACGCAATCGTCACGGGAAAGAGTTCTTCCCCTACGCGCCTCCGACTTTTAGAGACGATTAAGAAAAAATACCCTTCAATATCGATCGTCGAGTATGAGGCGTCCCAACCAGGATTTCAGGAATCTGCTCTAGAAAAATACGCAGGGAAGCCCGTCAAGGCTCTCTACGATTTAACTAAGGCTGAGCGCGTTCTCTCTGTGGGAGCGGATATCACTGGCGGTGAAAATGGTTCCTTGAATTTAATCCGAGGCTTCAGTCAAGGTCGCGCAATCGACGACCCTAAAGAAGCTGATAAGATGAATCGGCTTTACTCGGTGGAAGGCGATTTTTCGCTCACCGGGGGCATGGCTGATCACCGACTCCGCCTGGGTGCGTCTCAGATGCCTGCATTTATTGCCCTGGTAGGAGCGGAAATATTCGAGGCCTTCAACTTTGACGCTGATCTCGTAGCAACGCTGCGCGGAAAGGGAAGTTCCCTACAAGCCCATGATGAATGGATAAAGGCCTGTGCCCAAGACCTCGTAAACCATAAGCAGCATTCTGCTGTGCTTGCTGGTATTCAGCTTCCAGAAGAGGTGCACGTCATCGTAGCGGCCATCAACAAAGTGCTGCACGCGGAAGATGGCGGACTTTTGCGTTATGTCGAAACGCCCAAAACTGCTTCGACTCACTCCATTATTGAGCTGGGTGCTGCGATCTCTGAGGGATCAGTCAAAAACCTCATCGTTTTGAGCTCAAATCCTGCCTTTGACGCTCCCGCTTCAGCGGGTTTTACGGATGCGCTGGGCAAACTCGATTCCCTGACGACGCTTTCTTACTACGATACTGAGAGCACGGAATCTGCGGGTCTTAGAATCGCGGAGTCTCACTATCTGGAGAGCTGGGGTGATGCGCGGACATTCGACGGCACCTTGGTGCCGGTCCAACCAATGATCGAACCGCTTTTCGATACGTTCACCGCTCTGGAGATCTTGGGCATCCTAGCCGGTGAAACGGGTAAAAGCGGCTACGATATGGTGAGTGAGACATTTGCTACTATCGCAAACGGAGACGACGTCGCCACGAAGATGAAGATTTTCCTGTCTGAGGGCTTGCTCCCAGATAGTGGATTTGCTGCTACGTCACTTTCTATCTCTGCTTCAAAGGTGAGTGAGTTTGCCGAGCAGATCATGCCAGCCTCCGTGCTGAGCAAAGATTCCCTTGAGGCAATTTTTGTCCCTAGCAAACATGTCTTCGATGGACGTTACGCGAATAACGGCTGGCTCCTCGAATGTCCAGAGCCGATGACGAAGCTCACCTGGGATAACGCCGTGGTGATCAGTCCACGTCTTGCACGTGAGCTAGAAGAAGAGCAAGGCATTCAGATTTTACCGGGCACCACCATCATACAGTCGATGGGTAAATTCCGAGCCAACGCTCGTGATAACAAATATGTCCGCGGTAAGGAGATTGCGCCGATGGCGGAGATTACTGTGGATGGTGTGACCGTTAAAGCACCGCTCCACGTCATGCCAGGCTTGGCAAATTACAGCGTCATCCTTCCCTATGGATTTGGGCGACGTGTGGTTGGGCGCATCGGGCAGAACACCGGCTTTGATTTCTTTCCACTCAAGTCGACCGACGCCACTACGGCGGTCGGCGTGGACATTAAGCTGACTGAAGAAACCTACGTGCTTGCGAATACTCAGGAGCACTGGTCAATGGAAGGTCGCGCCATCGTCCGCGAGGCTACGGTTGATGACTTCAAAAAACATCCTGACTTCGTTTCGAAGATGGGTATGGAGGCGCACTCACCTGCCATCTACGGAAAAGACAAGAAGAAGTCTGTCCAATACAAGGCGACCAAAACGCCGAGAGGTGGATCTGCCTACGAGACGCCGGATTTCACATACCCACAGCAGTGGGGAATGACGATCGATCTGAATCTCTGCTTTGGTTGCAACGCCTGTGTCGTTGCCTGTCAGAGCGAAAATAACATCCCGATCGTGGGTAAGGATCAAGTGTTGCGCGGTCGCGAAATGCACTGGGTTCGCCTGGACCGTTATTTCGCAGCCGACGTCGACAAAGACCCGAATATCCACTCTTCAGCTGGAGAAACCGGTTCTGCCATGAACGGTTGGCACCAGGGCATCCCTGAGGACGTCCAAGTGACTTTCATGGGCTTGTCTTGTGTCCATTGTGAGCTGGCACCTTGTGAGCAAGTCTGCCCTGTGAACGCGACTGTCCACGACGACCAGGGCCTCAACGTAATGGCTTACAATCGTTGTATTGGAACCCGTTATTGCGCAAATAACTGTCCTTACAAAGTGCGCCGCTTTAATTTCTTCGATTGGAACAAGCGTCAAATTTCTGACCTCTACCTTGGACCTCTGGGTAAAAAGAATACTGATGGGCCCAAAGGCGAGCTTGTCAAAATGCGCAACAATCCAGACGTGACCGTCCGGATGCGCGGAGTGATGGAAAAATGCACCTACTGCGTCCAGCGTATCCAGGGAGCCAAGATCCGCCAAAAGGCGCGCGCTAAAGATTCTAATGATATTAAAGTCCGCGATGGTGCCATCAAGGTCGCTTGCCAAATGGTTTGTCCGACTGACGCCATCAAATTTGGCGATATTGCCGACGAAACCACCGAAGTGTCCAAGGCAAAGGATAGTAAGAGAAATTACGCGCTGTTGGGCTACTTGAATGTGCGCCCACGCACGACCTACCTCGCTAAGCTGCGTAATCCGAACCCCTCAATGCCGGACGCCTACAAGCAGCCTTGGGGGCGTAAGGATTACGAAAACCGATATGGCCACGGCGGTCACGAGGAACATGGGCACGGGGATCACGCTGGCCACGACCATGAAAACCACGCTCCCGCAGCTCACTAATTTATTGCATAGTCATGGCTACTGTTTCTGAAAACGCACACGACCACGGATCGGCTCAGCACGAGATTATGGCAAAGGTAAAGCCTGCTCCGGTGGGTCGGCCTGATTTGGTCGAAAATAACCGGAGCCTCGGTTGGGTCACAGAAAAGGTCTGCAGCATCGTCGAGGAACGGACTCCTCTGTGGTGGTGGATGACTTTCGCAGTCGCTTGCGTGGGTGCGAGCTTCACACTATTCGGTCTGATATACCTGGTTTCTTCTGGAACGGGTGTCTGGGGCCTGAACAATCCAGTCAACTGGGGCTGGGCGATTGTAAATTTCGTATTTTGGATCGGTATCGGTCACGCCGGAACATTGATCTCGGCGATTCTTTGTCTGCTGAGGCAAAAGTGGCGGACTTCGATTAATCGCGCGGCTGAGGCGATGACCATTTTCGCGGTTGTGTGCGCGGGCATTTTTCCGACCTTCCACGTCGGTCGCGTTTGGTTCGCTTACTGGCTCGCGCCTTTCCCTAATTCTAACTGGATGTGGCCACAGTTTCGAAGCCCTCTAGAATGGGACGTTTTCGCGGTATCTACCTATGCGACCGTTTCGACCCTGTTTTGGTTGATGGGTATGATTCCCGACATCGCAACCATCCGTGATCGGGTCGAGATGACCTATCAAAAGCACCTCGCCAATGCTAAGTCAGCTGCGGAGCGGAGCTACCTCAAAGTAGTGTATTTCCTCCGTAAATATTTCTACGGCATTGCTTCCATGGGTTGGAACGGTTCCACCAATCACTGGCGCAATTTCGAAATGGCCTATCTCCTTCTGGCAGGTCTAGCGACGCCGCTGGTTCTTTCGGTGCATACCATCGTATCCTTCGACTTTGCCGCTTCGATTTTGCCCGGATGGCACACGACGATTTTCCCACCCTATTTCGTTGCCGGTGCGATCTTTTCTGGTTTCGGCATGGTGCTGACCTTGATGTTACCGCTCCGAGCGCTGTATGGGCTCCACGATTTGATCACTCAGAACCACATCGACAACATGTGTAAGATCACGTTGGCGACTGGAACGATGGTTGGCTACGCCTACACGATGGAGTTCTTTATCGCCTGGTATGGGGCCAATCCCTACGAGGGCTTTGCTTTCGTAAACAGAGCTTTAGGTCAATATTGGTGGGCTTATCTGGCGATGTTCACCTGCAACGTGTTCACGCCTCAGCTCTTTTGGTTCAGAGCCGTTCGCGAGAACCACGCCTTGGTCTGGATCCTGTCGATTTTTGTCAATGTGGGCATGTGGTTCGAGCGCTTCGTGATTACGGTAACATCCTTGGCGAATGACTTCCTTCCGTCGTCTTGGGGATACTACTCACCGTCGATGGTAGACATCTTTACTTACTTTGGAACCTTTGGACTCTTCTCGATCCTGTTCCTGTTGTTCCTGCGCTTCCTGCCGCTTATCGCGATGGCGGAGGTGAAGATGTATATGCCTGCTGGAGATCCGCACGGTCACCACGGCCACTCAGATGAGAAGGAGGAGAAATAACCGCTATGTCTGATAAAGAATTACTACCTGAAGAGACGTTTGGAGCCATTGGCACATTCCATTCACCTCCCGATATTTTCGAGGCCTGTATCAAGACTCGTGATGCGGGCTTCAAAAAGTGGGACTCATACACGCCCTACCCGGTCCACGGTCTCGATAAGGCGAGTGGTCAAAAACGCTCTTTGGTGGGACTCTTCTCATTGATCGGAGGCGTAACAGGATTTACCGCGGGAAACCTGATGGTTTGGTTTATGAACAGTTTCGACTACCCGCTTATCGTGGGCGGAAAGCCATTCTACAGCCCTATTTTCCCGTTTCCTGTGGCTTACGAGATGACTATTCTTTTCGCGGCTTTCGGCACACTGTTTGGGATGTTTTTTCTCAATCGCTTGCCGCAGCACCACAGCCCGATCTTCAACTACGAGCCCTCTTTCAAGGCAACGGATGATAAATTTCTCCTGTGCATCGAAGCGCGGGACGAGAAATTCGATCCCAAGACATCCATTCAATTTCTCAAGGATCTCGGAGCTACCGATGTGAAGCTCGTTTCAAATAACTAAGATCATGCGCATATTTATCGCCATACTTGCCTTTGTGATCGTCACGGTCGTTTCCGTCCTAGGGTTTCGGGGTAACAAGAACGAGAAAGAGCCTATCTTCATTTTCCCGGATATGGACCGCCAGGCGAAATATCACCCTCAAGGAGAGAGTGGATTTTTCAACAACGGTATGGCCGACCGACCCGCACCTGTGGGCACGGTGTCCCGTGGGACGGCTTTGGACTACGAGAAGGTGTGGAGCTCAGATTTTGAGAATGAGCAATTCCGCTCACCTGAAAAATATACCGGCAAAACAGATTCGGGTGAATGGGCTTCTGAATTCCCTTACGAGGTGAATGGGACTTTCATCGAGTTGGGTGCTGAGAAATATAATATCTTCTGCTCGGTGTGTCACGGTGTTGCTGGCGATGGTCGCGGCATTACGGGGCAATACGGCTTGGTGGGTTCGGCAAATTTTCATGCGGACAACTACCGTCAAATGCCTCACGGTGAGATCTATAATACGATTCGCCTCGGCAAGAATACGATGATGGGCTACGGCGATAAATTAAGCGCCGAGGAACGTTGGGCGGTAGTCGCATACGTTCGCGTGCTACAACAAGCCTTCTATACTCAAGAAGACGAGCTCACTCCTGAATTGAAAGCAACGCTGGGTCTATGAACGCGCAAGAATTAGCAAAAAAATATTCTGGTCTCTCCCTCGGCATTGGTGCCGTCGGAATCATTGTCGCGCTTGTGGGGGTTTTTATGGGCGTGGGCGATCACGACCCGCGCAACCTCATCAGCTACCTGATCGGGTTGGCCTTCTGGCTATCGATTTTGATCGGTATGCTGTTTCTGGTGATGATTTGGTATACCTTTGACGCGGGCTGGCCGATTATCATCCGCCGGCAGGTCGAGCATGCATTATCCGGCTTTAAGTGGCTCTTTCTGCTTTTCATTCCCTTGGCGATTATTCCCCTCACTGGACCCGACAACGCTATCCTGTGGAAGTGGATGAATCCGAATTATGTCATGCCTAACGGCGAGACGGTCGCGAATGACGTGCTTTACACAGCAAAAGAAGCCTACCTGAACATCCCGTTTTTTATCGTCCGTGTCGTGCTTATCTTTGGTCTTTGGATACTGCTCGCTGAAGCGTTCCGCAAATTTTCCATCAGCCAAGACGCCGATGGAGATGGGATATGGACCTCACGCGCTCGCCGCCTAGCTGGCCCAGGTCTATTCTTTATGGCCATCGGGACAACCCTCGCTGCGATCGACTGGTTCAAGAGTCTCGAGTTTCACTGGTTCTCCACGATGTATGGCGTTTGGTATTTTGCCGCGAGTATGCGGGCAGCCCTTGCCGTTATTGTACTCATCACAGTCTATTTAGGATACAAGGGTTACTTGAAGGGGTTGGTGAACCAGTCGCACAAGTATTTGCTCGGCTGCCTTTGCCTCGCATTCACCGTCTTCTGGGCATACATAAGCTTTTCCCAATATTTCCTTATCTACATGGCGAACATACCGGAAGAGACCTTCTGGTATAACATCCGCGAGAAGAACCCTAACGGCGAGCTCAACTCCTGGTGGTGGGTCAGCATGGGGCTCGTATTCGGTCATTTTTTCGCACCGTTCCTCTCGCTGCTTTTTTATAATACCAAGATCCGCACACCTGCGCTGGTGACTGCTGCCTGTTGGATTCTATTCTTCTGTGTCCTCGATATCTTCTGGAATATCCTTCCAGGGAAACTCACAGATACCGACCCCGCGAGCTTGGTGGGATACCAAGTCCGTCAGTTTTCTATCAATCCATTCGATCTCGCCTCCTTGATTGGTGTCGGGGGCATCGTCGCTTGGGCTTTCTTCTCTAGCATGAAGAAACATGAGATCATCCCGATCCGTGATCCTCATGTTCTCGAGTCTATCAATTACCACGAATAATTTAGCACCATGGAACACGATAAACCATCCTCCCCGCTTTTGACGGTCGTCGGTGTGATCGGCTCGATGTTGATTTTCGTGCTGATTCTAGGAATTGCATATCTTCCAGGACGTAATGAGCCGGTCAACCAGCAGATCGTAGACATGCGCACGGCTACAAAAGAATCTGTGGATGCTTCGGGTGCGAAGGCGTTGAACGAAGCAGCGCTCATCGACGCTGAAAACAAGATTTATAAGATCCCCGTGGATCAGGCGGTGGCATTGACCATCGAGAAACTTCAGCAATACTGACCCATGGAATGGTTCAGCTACCTTTTAATTTTCTTTGGAGTCGCTGCGATATTCTTCGTTGTGGCCTCCTTCGTTTTGATGTGGTCCGTCAAACGCGGTCACTTTCAGCATTTTGACAAGCAGGCAAAGTCAGTCTTTACAGAGGATGAGCCAGAGGGAGTTGTGATAGACCGCTTTCCCGCCCGCCGCTAATATACTTTCCGACATATGAGTACCCTTGCACCAGCTCCTAGTCCGAGCGAGCCGATCACAAGCCCGAGTTCTGAAGAACGGGTTACCTTGTCGGCGATCGATGATTCGGTTCGGGGACCCGCAATTTTATTTGTCTCCTCTTCGATTGTATGGCTCATGATCGGAACTGTCTTCGCTCTGATGGCAGCCTTCAAAGCGCACACCCCGGAGTTTATGGGTAACATCGAGTGGTCGACTTTTGGACGTGCGCGCTCGGCACACTTGAACGCCATGGCCTATGGATGGGGTTTCAATGTAGCAGCAGCGGTTGCACTCTGGCTTATGGCTCGCCTGAGCAAGGTTAAGCTGATGCACGGAGGGATACTTTATATCTCCGGAGCATTTTGGAATTTAGGGGTAATAATCGGGGTTTTCGGAATCCTCAAAGGAGACATGACCAGTGTCGAATGGTTGGAGATGCCCCCCTATGCAGCGCCTTTGTTGGCGGTGGCTTACCTCGGGATCGGCTTTTGGGGAGTCCAGTGTTTTCTTAATCGGAAACAAGAGTTCGTCTATGTCTCCCAGTGGTATGTGCTGGCTGCGTTATTCTGGCTGCCTTGGCTCTATATCATTGCGCAAGTGATGATTAACTTCGTCCCGGCGCGAGGCGTCGTCCAGAGCATTACGAACTGGTGGTTTGCTCACAACGTTTTGGGGCTTTGGTTTACGCCGATCGGGCTGGCTGCGGTTTACTATTTCATACCAAAGGTGTTGGGGCGGCCTATCCACAGTTACTATCTTTCTGTTTTGGGCTTTTGGTCCCTAGCTCTTTTCTATAACTGGGCAGGTGTGCACCACTTGGTGGGGGGACCCATCCCAGTATGGCTGATCACAGCCGGTATTGTCGGCAGTGTTATGATGGTGATCCCCGTGATTGTTACGGCAATCAATCACCACCTGTCTGTTGTCGGGCATCATCGTGAGGTATGGGCAAGTCCCACCCTGCGTTTTACGGTGTTTGGTGCCATGAACTATACCCTGGCGAGTTTGATCGGTTCACTGATGGCCATCCGCGAAGTTAATCTGGTGACTCACTTTACCCATTTTACCGTCGGCCACGCTCACCATGGTCTCTATGCCTTCTTCACCATGGTAATGTTTGGGGCGATTTATTTTATTATGCCTCGGCTCCTTAAGCGTGAGTGGCCTTCAGCGATTCTGATCAAAGTGCACTTCTGGACTACCGCGGTGGGCATTACCGCAATGGTGATTGCACTGAGCGTCGGCGGTTGGATTCAAGGATCCGAGATGAATAACCCAGAAATAGAGTTTCTCGATATCGTAAAGAATACGGTTCCCTATCTCTACGCCCGTTCTGTGTCTGGTATTCTCTTAACCGTGGGCCACATCGCCTTTGCAGTGAACTTCTTTTGGTTGCTGATCGGCGGGCGCTGGGCTCGCTACAAGCAAGGTCCTACCTTAATTGGGGAGGAGGCTGAAGCCTAATTTGGCTCGGGAGGCATCGCTTATGATGAAGAATTTTTATACGCTGTTTTTCGGCTTCTTCGCTGCGCTAGCGTTTTCGTTCACTGGATTAATCATATCCAGTGAAATCCAGCTCGGTGGGCTACAGCCGACTACACCAGCTTTAATGGATGATGAGGGTAACCAAATCTCTGGAACTACCTTTTTTAAGCCCTTAGTCGAGGGTGGAGAAATGATTGAGCGTCCGGGTTTACTCATGGAGGGTGAGCCGATGTATCCTCAAGAGCCCTTGGGCTTGGCCCAGCTGGGCAAGCAGGTCTACATGTCCCAAGGGTGTATGTATTGCCACAGCCAGCAGGTGCGTCGAAAAGGTTTTGGCGCTGACCAAGACCGACTCTGGGGTGAGCGACAATCCGTAGCACGTGACTATATTCTACAAGACCGCGTCCTTCTTGGCACCATGCGCACGGGGCCAGATCTAAAGAATGTTGGAGATCGTGGAATCTCTGCCGACGATGGACATTGGCACTATCAACATCTCTATAACCCACAACTGACTTCGGTGGGTTCAACGATGCCTCCTTACCGTTACCTGTTTGAATTGAAACCTATAGTCGACGGAACTCCAGAACCCGACGCGGTGCAAATTCCCTCAGATTCTCCAGATGCTCCGCCTGCTGGCATGCAGGTGGTCCCAAAGATGGAAGCACGCGCTCTGGTGGCTTACCTGAAAAGCTTGCGACTCAACTACGCCCTTCCTGAGGCACCCTTCCAAGAATAGCAGCATGTCCGAAGACCCAAAGTCTATTCCACCTTCCCGTCATACCCTGGAACACGCCAAGGTAGGTGATGACCATATCCAGTATATTCATGACCAGTTGCAACGGGAAAAGTCGGAGCCCAGCGAAGGATTCACTCCCGTCCCTATCTTTCTGTTATTTGTTTTTTCCGCGCTCATTTTCTGGGGCGGTATCTACGTCGAGAAGAATTCTGGCGAGTTTCGCTGGGATGCTTATGATCCTCAGTTTAGTACAAAGGGAATGGCTGTTGTCGAACCGCCTGATTATGACTCAGTGGATTGGCTCATGCCACGCGGTGAGCGTATCTATGCCCAATGTGTTGCTTGTCACCAAGCTGATGGCAATGGCATGGCGGGAGCATTTCCTCCACTTGCGGGGTCGAACTGGGTGACGGGTTCAGAAGAGCTCTTAGCGGGTATCCTTATCAACGGGCTAGTGGGTGAAATTGAGGTCATGGGTAATTCCTATAACGGTAATATGCCGGCATTTGGACCTAACGGCACCGGCCTGCGCCCACGGGACATAGCCGCAGTCCTCACCTACATCCGTAGCTCTTGGGGTAACGCTGCAGATCCGATCACGGCGACTGAGATGGAAAGCTACATGGCACTTGCTCCCATGCAGCGCTCGGGTCCATGGTCAGGTCCAGAGCTTTTTGAGGCCTTCGGACCTGTGGAGTAGACAGCTATAGGCTTATTTTTCTGGCGTTCTCCGAGTTGGATGAACGCCTTTTTTTTGCTCATTTATATCGAGTTCTAAAGACAGATCGTGGTTCAGCGATGTTTGAGTCTAGAGTCTCACCTACATTTTACCATGTCTGCAGCCACTGATCAGAAAAAAGACGGAATCCTGCTTTCGACGGGAACCAACGAAGTCGAGTTCATCGAATTTTATATCGGGAATAGTAGTTACGGAATCAACGTATCTAAAGTTTAGCGAGTGATCGCCCGGAAAAATATTGATATTACCCCGGCCGTCCGGGCGCCGGATGGAGTGATGGGGACGGTATATATTCATGAGAAGGCAGTTGTGCTCATTGATCTGCGCTCGGCCCTCAGACTCGACGAAGAGCCAGGAGACCCGGAGCGTCAGCTGATTTTGGTTACTTCCTTCAACCAGACAGTTAATGCCTTTCTGATTGATCGTGTGAACAAGATTCACCGGACTGCTTGGACAAATTTTGATGCCGTTCAGAATGACTATGCTGGCAGTGTCGGCTTTGTTACCGGAACTGTCCGTCTGGACGATCGTGTGGTCGTCATACTCGACCTCGAGCGCCTCATGCTCGACTTTGAACCTCAGCGCGAGGAATCTGGAATGGCGATTCCCAGTCCGGAGCGTGCTCAGAATCGCGAATCTGTGAAAATCGTATATGCTGAGGATTCTCGGATGATTCGCAATGCCACGATGAAAACGTTGAAGAGCGCAGGCTATCGACAAATCATGACTTTCGATAATGGAGCGACTGCGCTCGAATATCTCCAGCGCACCTGGGATCATCTAAGTGATGATGGCGGGTCGATACACGACTATGTGGATCTGGTGCTAACCGATATTGAGATGCCCAAACTCGACGGCCTTACACTTTGTCGACAGATAAAGGAAAATCAGGCCCACGGCGATAATATACCCGTGATCGTATATTCGTCTTTGATCAACAAAGAGATGTCTCAACGCTGCAAACAGGTCGGTGCGGCATCTTGGATCTCAAAGCCACGAGGAGATGACATTATTGCGGCTATCGATCAGTATGCTCTCGACCAGAGTTCGGTAGCAGTCGGATAGCGCAGTGCTAGAATTTGCTTGAAGACTAGGGATCGAGCGAATTTGCTCTGGCCGATGATTAACACTGTGCCAGTCGAGTTGCGAGTCCCAGGAGCCACATCTGTGTGGTGGTGGACAGCTTCGTCTTGGCGATGGTGTCGATGAGATGACACTCAAAGTGTGTGCCTTTAGAGCACCCATCCATTCTGCCAAGCCGAAGCCAGATCACCTGCTTCGGCTTTTTGTTTCTTCAATCTTCCTGCTTCTATGATCGACATGAAAACATTTTCCACGCCTGACATCTATCCCATCGAATCTATCGCCTTCCTCGGACGGACCTTTGACGAATATCTTCGTTTCTTTGACCTGCACGACAATGTGCTCGCGTCTCAGAGTACACTCGACGTTTCGGCAGGTCCTTCGTCTTTCGCTGCGGAAGCTTCCCATAGGAATTTCCAAGTGACTGCCTGCGATCCGCTTTATGATCGGACGGCATCAGCGCTGGGAAGGGTAGGGTCCATGGATGTTGAGTCAGTCTTATCAAAAGCGGCAGAGCAAAAACAGCACTTCAGGTTTTCACATTATTCCTCAATGGAAGAGGTGTATCGTCTGCGCTATGAAGCTTTGCGTCGTTTTTCTGAGGACTATCCGATTGGACGCGCTTTGGGCCGCTATGTGTGTGCATCGCTGCCGGAGCTTCCATTTTCAGATGGCAGCTATGATTTGGTGCTCAATGCCCACTTCCTCTTCCTTTACGGCAATCGGTTTGATCCTTCTTTTATTCGGCAATCTCTGAGTGAACTCCTTCGTGTGAGCCGGGAAGAAGTCCTTATTTATCCTCTCGTTCAGCTCAATGGTGAACGCTATCCTGTGGAGTCTCTCCGGGAGTATTTTGCTTCGCAGGGAGCGAGGATGACGGTAAAATAGCTTGATTTTGAGTTTTTTTCCGGATCTAACGAATTTCTTAGTTTAACAAAACTATGAGCATAGATCAGCGCTTTCAGGTGATTGATGCCTTTGTCACGGATCGGGCCTTTTCTGGAAATCCAGCTGCTGTCTGTATCTTAGAGAATGTCATTAGCGATGGTCTTCGGCAAAAGATTGCCTCCCAGTTTAATCTCAGTGAGACGTCGTTTGTCGAAATAATCAGTGCAGATGAAAGCCAGATCTACGCTGATTTGCGCTGGTTCACTCCGGTCGTAGAAGTCGATCTTTGCGGCCATGCGACCTTAGCAGCAGCCCACTCTATTTTTGAGCGTTATCCCGATGCCGCGTCGATTCATTTCCAGACTCGGAGTGGTGTGTTAACTGTGGAAGCTGAGGGTGAGTTTCTGAAAATGTCTTTTCCTCAGCTTCAATTTGAGGCCGTAGATTCCGAGAAATTCAACCTATTGGGGCTTCCCTGTAGAGTAATCGATACATTCGAGGGCATGGATGTCGCCTTGGTCCTTGAGAGTGCTGAGTATGTCAGGTATTGGAACCCGAATCTCGTTGCGGTATCATCAGTTACAAAGCGTGGGCTTATCGTTACAGCAGCAGATGATAGTGAGTCACCGCACGATTTTATATCTCGTTTCTTTGCTCCAAGACATGGTATCGACGAAGATCCGGTAACGGGTTCGGCGCATTGCTGGTTGGCTCCATATTGGTCTCGTATTTTGGGTAAACATCGACTGGTAGCTCTACAAGCTTCGCCTCGTGGGGGTGTTGTGGATTGCGAAGTGCTAAACAAAAAAATTTGCCTTCGTGGGCGCACCCGAGTGTTCAGCGAAGGAACTGTTTCACAAAAAGTCTTAGCATAGATAATTATGGCCAAAATATTTCCCGAGATTAGCGACAAGCTTCGCGCATGGATCGAAGAGCAACCGATGTTTTTTGTGGCGACCGCCCCGTTGTCGGGCGACGGATTCGTAAATTGTTCACCCAAAGGCCTCGATACTTTAAGGATACTCGATAGTGAGACGCTGGCTTATCTGGATCTCACTGGCAGTGGAGCGGAAACAATAGCTCATATTCAGGAGAACCAGCGTATGGTCATGATGTGGTGTGCTTTTTGGGGACCCCCGCGTATCGCTCGGGTCCATGGAAAGGGTGAGGTGATCTATCCTGATAGCCCAAAATGGGAGGAATACAGTAAGCATTTCGAGGCAATACCGGGTGCACGTGCTATCATCGTGTTACGTGGCGAACGCATCTCGGACTCTTGTGGCTATGGTGTTCCTGAGTTTGAACTTAAGGAACAGCGTGAAACTCTAGTGAAATGGGCCGAGCGTAAGGGGCCTGATGGAATCGAGGCCTATAACCGGGAGAAGAATACTGAAAGTATTGATGGATTAGCGGCTATGGGCGGTGGCGAAAGTTAGCTTTCGATAAGCAGATTCAACCCTGTATGCTCAGAAAGGTGGCGAAAATCTCGATCCCCGCATATGAGCGTGAGCTTATTATCAAGACAGAATTGGGCTATGAGGCTATCTATTGATCTCGCTTTGAGGCCAAGCTTGAGTAATTTTAACCGCAGTAGGCCGCTTCTTTTCCAGAACGAAACATCAAGGGTTCGTGTCGGCAGACTATCTACAACCAGCTTGGCTTCAGTGCTCAAATTTTTCGCACTAAATATTTCTGTAACCACAAAAGGAGGCACGATTAAGGTTTCTTCGCTGATAGAGCGTTCAATAGCCTCCACATCGACGCTGAGCTCTCCTTGGAAAAATGCAACTAAACTACTGGTGTCTACTGCTATCATCGACCCTCTCTTGATGAACTGACATCCAATTCTATGCCTGGAAATTTGCCTCTAAGTTCTCCAAGGCGTTGGTATGCTAGGCTTGCTGCTAGTTTTTCGAGTCCGGCATTTACTGTTTGAGTTACACCCTCTTGCGTGAATTCCTGGGCATTCTTGAGGAGCTCATCTGGTATTTGAACAGTAATTTTTTTAAATGTTATATCCATGTTTGCCATAATGAAAGCTGGGTTTGATTTATGGTTAATAGACTGGCATTTAAATGTCAGAGTTTAAGATCTGCTTTGTGCGAGATTTTATCGTCAAACGATGTCCACTGTTCTACCGAGATCGACTCGGGGCGTTGTTGAAGATCGATATTGGCTGATATTAACATCCCCTCGATGTCCTTGATATCGTATTTCCGTGCCAGTGAGCCAATTTGTTTGCGGCGTTGAGTGAATGCAAAGCGTATGAACTGCTTTGTTGCGGATTTTAGACTTCGTGGCTGTTCGTGGCGCTGAAGGTGTAAGAGGACCGAGCCGACCTTAGGTGGTGGATAAAAGCACTGAGCGGGAACGCGGTGGAGGGCTGTCTTCTCGTAGGCAAGCGCCACGTCGACAGACAGGGCGCCCACGGCTTTCGATCCTTGTGCTGCCGTGAGGCGGTCGGCAGCCTCTTCCTGTAGCATCAGTGTCATGGAATCTGGCAAGGGCCCGGCAAGTAGAGCGTCCATCCATGGACTGGTGATGGCATAGGGCAGATTCGCCACGACTTTAAAGGACGCCTTATTTTTGAGTCCCGCAATCGGATCGGCCACAGCGTCGCCTTCTGTCAGGTGAAAGCTTTCAGAATGAGGAACGAGGTGTGTCGAAAGAAATTGGAACAGGCGTTTGTCGCGTTCGATTGCATGTATCGTTGCACCTGTCCTCAGTAAGGCTCGAGTCAGGGTGCCTAGGCCGGGACCGATTTCGACGACCGTATCTGTGGAACTGACACCTGCCAGATCCAGGGACTTGCGTACGATATTCGCATCTACCAGAAAATTCTGCCCCAGCTTTTTGTTTGGGTCATGGCCAAGCTCAGCAAGGAGTGAGCGTGTCGAACCTGGGTTCAACAGGGCAAAGGGGTCTTTCATGCTTAGCAGGCGTGAAAGCCTCGCATCAGCTCTTCAGGGTCGTCAGCTCGCATCAGAGCTTCCCCGACCAGGATGGCATTCGCTCCAACAGCACTAGCGCGTTCAGCGTCCTCTACGGTGAATATGCCACTCTCGCTCACGGCAACCACGTCGTCGGGGATCTGTGGGATGATTTCTTCAGAGATCGCTAGATCGGTGACGAATTTTGTCAGGTCTCGATTGTTTACGCCGACAATTTTTGGTTCAAATTTTAACGCCCGCTCAAGTTCTTCCATTGTATGCACCTCGAAGAGTGCATCTAGCCCGGCTTGTGTGGCGCTGTCGTAGAGCATTTTGATCTCATCGTCATTCAGGGCGCGCACGATGATCAAGATACAGCGTGCGCCGGCTTCAGCGGCTTCGACAATTTGGATAGGGTGGACCATGAAGTCCTTGCGTAAGGCCGGTATCGTTCGTTGGTGAGTCTCTATGAAATCGATCACATCCCAAAGATCGCGTAATGTGCCGGCGAAATATTTTTCATCTGTGAGGACGGAGAGAGCATCGGCTTCGGCGTTGAGATAGACGCGCGCTTGTTCAGCAGCATCGGCGACCTCTTTAATTTCACCGGCAGAGGGAGATTTTCGTTTGATCTCCGCGATAACGGCAAGGCCGTCCTCTCGAACGAGCGCTTTGGCAAAGGAGATACTTGAGCGTTGCATCTCACTCAGCTTGGAAAGCTCGCGATCTGTTATAGGGCGAATGCGTGGCGCGACTTCTTTGCGTTTCCACGCCATGATTTCTGCTAATTTGTCCATTTAGAAATTGGGAATTCCTTCTCACGAGTAAAGTTCTGAAAAGCAACTCGACTAACCTATTTTTATTGAATAAGTTGAAACAAGATTGTGAGTGCGATAGAAGATCTCATGGAAACGGTTCGCCGGTTGCGAGCGCCTGACGGATGCCCTTGGGATCAAGAGCAGACCCACCAGAGTTTGGCATGCTGCCTCATTGATGAATGCTCCGAGCTTCTTGAGGCAATTGATCACGCCGATATGCCACATATGCGAGAGGAGTTGGGAGATGTTTTGTGTCAAATTGTGATGCATGCACAAATCGCCGAAGAAAACGGTTATTTTGCTTTTGAAGATGTAGCACGCGAGCTCAATGAAAAACTGGTGCGTCGTCACCCTCATGTGTTTGGAAATGAGGATGCGTTGGATGATTCAGAATCAGTGCTTAAACGATGGGATCAAATCAAAGCTCTGGAAAAAAATAGGCCAAAACCCAAGGGCATATTTAAAGATCTTCCGCCGCAACTCCCGGCACTGCGGTATGCGGCAGACGTGTTGAAGCAAATTGATCGCAATAATATTTCACCTAACGCTAATTTAGTTAGGAATAACATTGAAAAACCCATCTCAAGTGTAGATGAGCATAAAATGGGGGAACATTTATTTCAGATCGTGGTGAAGTGTAAAGAGGCTGGGATAGATCCTGAGACTGCCCTGCGTTGCTTTACCACACAACTTGTAGAAGAAATCGAATCACGTGCGCGAAAAACCGGCTAACCAGCAAGGTTGGACTCAACCAGTGGAACTGATCGTAAATGATGAGACGATCAGAATCCCTGTGGTTTTTCATTTTCACGCTACTGCCAGGCGATTGAAGTTAAGTGCGAAGAGCATCGAAGATGTGCGGGTAACTGTGCCCCGTGGAGTATCACCGGACGAGGCGATCGGTTTTGTGCGGGAAAATAAAGCCTGGTTACGCGAGGCTTTAGAAAAGATTCCTGAAGGGCTGTGTCTCTGTGAATACGTGACTGAGCAAGGTTGGATTTCTCTTGAGGGTAAGAAGTGGAAGATCGTGTTTGAGGATGAGGATCTGGATGAAGAAGGATCGCTTTATAAATTGGACACCGACCAGAAACTGATACGGGTCAATTTGCAGCATGACCATCCGGCCTGTGATGAGCTGTGGCAGCAAGTCTTGTGGTCAGTGGCAAAGGATTACCTCGTTTCGCGCGTTAGTTATTTGTCTAGGACAGTGAGTCTTCCAGCTCCGCCAGTGACAGTGCGTGATCAGTCGACACTTTGGGGGAGCTGCTCTAGCCAGGGGCGTATCAACCTGAATTGGCGTTTGATTTTGCTCGAGCCGATCCTACAGGACTACGTGATTTATCACGAGTTGGCGCATTTGAGTGAGATGAACCACAGTCGGCATTTTTGGGATCTCCTCCATGTGTATGATTCGAGTGCAGGGGGGCATGACCGTGAGCTCAATCGGGTCGGCCGCGGCATCATGAATCTCGGTCGCCATTCTTAGGTGTTAGGCATAGAATCCGCCTCCGATGAGACGGCTTCCATCGTAGAATGCGACTACTTGGCCGGATGCTAAAGCGCGTTGCGGCTGATGAAAGCGGATCGTGGCAGAATCGTTTCCAGTGGGAGTAAAGGTGACGGCTTGGGATGGATCGCGGTAGCGCGGCTTTGCTTGAATCTCGACAGTGTGTTCAAGTGTCTCATCTGCGTAGTGTATATGGACTACATCCATGGATTCTTGCCAAAGCCCGTCTGCGTTTGGCTGATCGAAAGCAACGTGCAGGCTGTTCGTAGGATAGTCTTTGTCTACAACCACATAAGCTTTGTTATCGGTATTCGAAGGCACGCCGATACCCTTGCGTTGTCCTATCGTGTAGCGGTGTAAACCCAGGTGTTCGCCGACGATTCTGTCCTCGTGATTGATAATTGGTCCGGGGTTGTCTTCGATAAATTGCCCGAGAAACTCGTTGATTTTCACTTCACCCAAGAAGCATATCCCCTGACTGTCTCGCTTGTCTGCGTTGGGCAGGCCAAGCTTTTTTGCAAGGGCGCGGACTTCGGGTTTTGTCAGTTCTCCCAGAGGAAAGCGCGCTTTTTGGATCTGTTGTTGGCGCAGGAGAGCGAGAAAATAAGACTGGTCTTTATTTCGATCGAGACCCTCGTGAATAAAAGCTTTGTCCGGTTCGTTAATGATACGTCGGCAGTAGTGACCGGTTCCTACTCCGTCGAAGCCCCGTTCCATCGCCCAGCGCAAAAAGACTCCAAATTTCACTTCCCGGTTGCACAGCATATCCGGGTTGGGGGTCACCCCTTTACGATAACCTTCCACGAGATAGTCTACGACATGAGATCGGTAATCTTCGATCAAGTTGATCACTTGATAATCGATCCCTAAGAGTTCCGCGACGGCCGATCCATCATCGATATCTTGCTGTGCGGGGCAGCGACCGAACACGTCGGTCTCATTCATCCAGACCTTAATATAGGCCGCGGATACATCGTAACCCGCCTCCTTAAGTAGAAAGGCAGCCACGCTGCTATCGACGCCTCCCGACATCCCTACCAGGATTTTCTCTTTCGCCATAACACTATTGAATAACCAGAGAATCTCCGTGTGCAAGGAAGTGCTATTCTCGATTCAAGTCCCAATTATAGGGTATATATTCAATGGGCCGATCGCGTGGGATTGCCGACTCCCTGTATTGGTTGAGAAAGCCGATTGGATCGTTGTCTTCAAAATCGTGGGCATACCAGTCGAGCAATGAGCTGAGAAGTACACGATCTTCCCTTATTTGTAAGCCTTCAATCCAGCCGGCAAAGAATAGTGTTTGCTCTTCTAATTGTTCGTTAAGTCGTTCGCCATAGTATGGCTCTTGCCGTAAAGGGGGACAGCTGATGCTCGCGCAGTTCACCGCAAAGTGAATGCGAGGGTCTGGATATTCTTTCAATAGAATGCCCTTTTCGATGTCATCCAGCGATACAATGTCATCCCCCAGCTGGATATGCTTTTTGCGAAAAATCCCAAAATCCGGCATGATTTCAGTAACACTGTTAATCGGATAGTATTGGAAAACTGTTTCGATCATCGCTGCGTTGTATAGATTGATCAGGATTGCTTTTCGATCTTCGTAGCCAGATGTCTTTGGATAGGTTTCACCCAAAGCCGAGATATATTTTGACAGCTTATACCTGTCATTTGGGCTCTGGAACCATGTGGCATAGTCTATACCTTCGGCTTTGGCATAGACAGACAACAACTCTGCATATGGCTGATGGAGGCCTGATTCATTTTCATTCGCAACCATGAGCGTGGCAGATAGAGCAGCAGCTACAAAAGTAGATTTAAAGAGATGACGAAATGGGCTCATATGGTTTTGATTCGTATTCGGTTTCTTTATTCCCGTTTCATCAGTGCTAGGAGATTCTGTCTCAGACTACATCTAACCTCATCGACGTTTTGCCTTTTCATACACTAAAGAGCTATCCACGGTCTGTGAGTATGCAGCCAGACGATGCTCACGGTTCTTTTTCAAATCATCCTGTGTCTTCTCAGGACTTACACGCCCTGGTCACTGAAGAGACGCGTTCAATATTGCAAAAAACAATCGACTCTATCGGTGCGGATGAGGGCAGTCTCTGGTGGTATGATCAGAGTGATGAGTCTCTTGTAGTGTGTATTAATACTGGACCAATGGCTGATGAATTGGAACTAAAGCTAAGTCAGACTCTAGATTCGGGAATTGTGAGCATGGTGTTTCACAGCGGAGAAGGTGTGGTTGCTAATGATGTGTCGTCACATCCCGACCATAGCAAACAGATCGACTTGGAATTGAGTCAATGCACCCAGGCGATGATGGTCGTGCCGATCTATTTATGGGGTGATCTGCGAGGTGTTGTCAGCGCAGTGATTCTCAATGAAACAGGGCGCTTTGGCCTGGGTCACCTCAAAGAAATGCATGACCTGAGTGCGATGTTATCGCGTTATTTAGAGGAAGATTGGAAAAAGAAGCCATGAACTCGTGGCAATCCGAGTCGATTTGGAGTTTTGATGAGACCCGTGCTGGAGACCTCGTCGATGCCATGCGTTCAAGTCGCGGAGATGGAATCTCTGTGGCTGTATTGGACTCGGGAGTGGATAGGGGACATCCTGCGTTGTGTCGCAATAGAGGAGGGGAGGACTTCAAGATCCATACAGACGATACTGTAGTTGCAGTAGATGCCCAGAATGCTGGGGATGCGTTCGGCCATGGTACTGCGGTTGCAGGAATTTTGTGTCTCCTGGCGCCTGGGGTGTGCCTGGATAGTTATCAAGTTTTGGACGGGCAAAATCGCGGTCGTGCCGGGGCTATTTCTTCTGCAGCGCATCATGCTATTCAATCGGGCTCTCAGGTGCTTCACTGCAGTTTTGGTAGCCCGCTTTTGCAGCGTCTTTGGGTTTACAAAGACTGGGTAGACCGTTCATATCGCGAAGGCTGTCGAATCGTTGCCGCGGCAAGTAATCGAGATATTCAGCAAGAGGAATATCCTTCCAGCTTCTCCTCGGTTTTTGGAGTTTCTGCTTCGGAGCGAAGGGCAAAACTGACGCTGTCTGCCCAGCCAGGAACCTTTATTGATCTAACGGTCCCAGGTGAGTGGGTTAACTGTCCCTGGAAAGGAGGCATCTGGCGTTCCATGACCGGTTCAAGTTTCGCCGCACCGATCGCGACTGCATTGATCGCGCGGGCCCTTGAAGTATGGCCTAACCTGGGCTTTTGGGAGCTGAAGGCAATGCTTATGCGCCTTGGCGAGCTAGAGATCCCGCTATCATGTCTTTTCGGTGAAGAAGTGATAACGGTTCTATTTCCAGATCTGTAACAAAAGATCAGGCGATACGCATCGAGCGGATAAGCACAGCTAGACGGTTGATGCCTTCGGGATCTTGATGCAGTTTGAGGCAGATAGATTTGCGCTCTTCTGCCCTCAGTTCACCTTGGGCTAGACGCGTTAATTCCTCATCGCTTACCGAAACAGGCGGCTCTTCGATGGTTTGCTGGCGACCTTCTGCATCGGGTGCCAGGTCCGCAATTAAGGCGAACAAGTCTTCGAATTCATTGGTATTCATTACAATATTTAACGTGGTAACGACATATACGCGCCGAGAGTCGCGATTTGCATCAGAAAGTGAGTTTTCTTACCGATGCAGCTATTTTGAGCACATCGCTCCATTCAACTTCCAGCCAAGGCTCACGTTTTCGAATCAAATTTAGTGTCTCTTCACGGATTTGAACCGCAGCTTTCTGAGTTATTCGAGTAATACGGGCATTGGAGCAACCCCAACACCGTGCGACTTCTTGGCGTTGGATCCCCTCAAAGAAAATGAGCGTAAGGATAAGGCGTTCTTCCAACGGGATGGCTTCCAGTGCTTCTTTAAAGGCGTCTCGAATCATGCTGGTTACCAATTCCGTTTCAGCCCCTGGGGTTGTTTTATGTATTGGAGTTTCCTCGACCCTTCCGGGTGAAACCTCTGGCTCAGCAAGGTAGACGAGTCGCGACTGCTTGCGGTGGAAATCGATAAGGATGTTCAGCCCGATGGTAATGAACCAGGGTTTCAGTCCAGTCGCTCCAGTATATCGAGTCAAAATACTGATGCGCTCTGGATCTGAAGGAAAACACTTTTCCCAGATGCGGCTGATAACATCCTCTGCGTCCTGCTGCTTGACTTTACGGGAGAGGAAATACGCCATCAATCCATCCTGGATTTCTTTTATTTCTTCAGATGCACTACTGTCGCCGGCAAGCGCCCGCTCGGCGAGGTCAATATCTGCGATGTGTCGGCTCATTGGAGTGTTAAAAGATTTTTAACGTCATGAAGGGGCAAGCTATTTTAGTTCTGTAACGAAAGGATGGGTACGCAAAAACGCCTTCCGTCAGGAAGGCGTTTTTGAAGTGAGATAATACGAGAAGGGGCCCTTAGCTAACGACATTCACTTTTCGGTGAGCTTTGTCGAATTCCACTTTGCCGTCAGACAGAGCGAAGAGTGTATGATCACGGCCGATACCTACGTTTGCGCCCGGGTGGAAACGTGTACCACGCTGGCGAACGAGAATGTTTCCAGCTAATACAGCCTCGCCCCCATATTTCTTAATCCCGAGCATCTTGGGATTACTGTCGCGGCCGTTCTTAGAAGTTCCTTGTCCTTTTTTGTGTGCCATCGGAGGATAATTTTAGAATTGATTAGGTTATGCGGTGATTGATTCGACCTTGATCACGGAGAGCGATTGGCGGTGACCACGTTTGCGCTTGTAGCCTTGGCGGCGCTTTTTCTTGAAGACGGTGAGCTTCTTATCGAGCTTGTTTTCCAGAACTTTCACTGTGACCTTAGCACCTTCAACGAGAGGAGTGCCGATCTTGGGAGCCTCGGAATCATGGATCATCAACACTTCGTTGATATCGATGCTAGAGCCCTCCTCTGAGTCGCGGAGGCGAGAAACTTTGAGGATGTCGCCTTCAGAAACTGTAAATTGTTGTCCTTGCGTTTTAATTGTCGCTTTCATGGGAAAAGATTCGAAAAAGTCGGAAATCGACCACCTTGGCAAGAGTTTTGTAGAATCGAGGCCGGATTTCTCAGTTGTGGCCTAGATTTTGTCACCCGGATTTCTCTAATGTGGTAATCCAATCCGGCAGCTTTGCGTGGATTTTCACCTTCATGTTGGCCATTATGTTATAGAGGCCAAAATAGGCTCGATTTATGTAGAGCGCATGTGGGTTGCCGCGGCCAGAGCTAATAAGCTTCCACTCTTCATCTCGGCTCGTCTTTTCAGAAAACGCCGCGATCTCGTCCATGTATTTTGGATCCGCAAAGTCGAATTCCTGAGTGTGAAATGGGCGTCCGAGTAGCTCGATGGATTCGCGAAAGATCTCAACAAGTTTACGGCGCTCCGCAGGTCCATCGTCCGGGAAAACCAGATCCAACTTCTCGAGCATCTCGGTAAAGATCGCGTCGTCATAGAGGCGCTCACGATCCAGAAGCTGAAAATAATCGTAATAATAGTCGTCGGGAACAACCTTGACACAGCCGAAATCGATCACCCAAAGAGTATTGTCTTTTACGATGAAGTTGCCGTGGTGGGGATCGGCATGGAAAGCGCGTAGAGTATGAACCTGAAAGTGGTAGAACTCCCAAAGTGCTTGGCCAACGAGCTGACTTTCGGGGGAGCCGTCCATACGCTGAGCGTATTGATCGAGCATTTCACCCTCAATCCAGTCCATTGTGATAATACGCTCACTCGACATGTCGGGGTAATAATTCGGAAAACGGGTAAGCGGGAGGTCGGCAGATTTTTGTGACAGATCAACGGAACGCTGAAGTTCGAGGTGGTAGTCGGTTTCCTCTAAAAGGCGGGCTTCCATCTCGACAAAATATTTTTCTACATCTGCCGAAGTGAGGTTGAACATCCGTGTAGCGAAGGGCTTCACGATGCGAATGTCTGACTTCAAGCTCTCCGCGACTCCGGGATACTGGATTTTGACAGCATAGGTATGCCCATCGCGCGTGGCACGGTGGACTTGCCCAATCGAAGCCGCGTTGATTGCACTCCGGGAAAATGAATCGAACATTTCGTCTGGATGCTTCCCGAATTGCTTCTTGAAAGTCTGAACGACCAGCGGGAACGAAAGGGGCGGGGCCGAATATTGAGCCTGCGTGAATTGGTCCCGGAAAGCTTGCGGAATGATGTTTCGATCGAGGCTGAGAAGCTGCGCCACTTTCAATGGGCCACCTTTCAAGCGGCTAAAGGCTTCGTAGCTAGCCTTGGCGTTGTCTTGATTAAGTGTCTCCTTATCGGCTTTACCGACCGCCTTTTTGGCGAAGTGGCGTGCGTAATTGGAGCCTATTTTGACACCTGTTGATGCCAGAGTCGCCGCGCGTGAAATTTTGCTTTTGGGTATGCTGGATTGTTCCTGCATGGCTATTGGGCGGGTTTGCCTATGATGAACCGGGCGAAGTCGAAGATGCTGTCTAAGACCTGGTTTCCTGTGAGATCAAAGGCGAGATTTACGGACTTCTCAATGGCTGCATCGGTGCGCTCGAAGCCCTCAGATTCGTCATCCAAAAAGAATTGGGTGATCCAGAGCACGTGCCCGAAAAATGCCCTTGGGTAGAGATCGAGTAGCCGACCACGATCGGCGATGGAACCGTCCTCTTTTCCTGCTTCTACGACGCTCTCGGCAAATTCCGTAACCGCCGTTTCCATTTTTTGGAGCCGCTTACAACAGAGGCTTCCTGCTTCCCTCGGGAAGCGTTCGAGCGCAAACGTGCGGTAGTTTTTGAGGTTCTCTAAATAAGTGTAAGTAAACGCTAACCACTTTTCACGAGCACTGTAGCCAGCGTAGTCTTCATCTGCGTTCAATGTTTCAATGGTGCCGCTGACGACATTTCCCCAGATCGATGCCTCCAACACGGATAGTGAGGAAAATAGTTTATAAAAATCCACTTCAGCTATGCCGACGCCTTTGCAAAACTTCCACACAGTAACCGGTGGCTTTCCGTGTTCGAGCACGTGATCAATGTAAGCATCGATGAATCTATCTCGGTCCATATCGGCCATACATCAACATATCGGCACAGGTGTTGAGTCAAATGAGGCGAAGATTTGGAGATTTGCTACTCAGGTTAATAAGTGCTTATCTGATTCTGCTAGTTTGTTCTGCAGAATGGCGGAGAGAGCGGGATTCGAACCCGCGGTACCCCTTTTGGAGGTACGACTCTTTAGCAAAGAGTTGCTTTCGGCCACTCAGCCATCTCTCCTCAATTGCCGTTGGACGCTTTTATACATTCGGAAGTTTTTGGTAAGATCAATAGTTTTGTGAGGCTGACGCGTTGCTTGGTCCGGATTTACGCTGTGCGCAAACCGGTCTTTTTGCTCGCTTTACTCGCTCGGAACCGCGGCTCAGCCCTCTCTCTTCTTATGAATTATAAGGCTGCATTCGACTCGCAATTCATTTCAGTCGCTTGAAAAGAGGGTCAGTTTGACGTTGAAATAGAGGGAACTGGGGGCAAGGTTGGCTTTTTAATGGCGTCAGCCACTACCTCATAAACACACATAATACCCAGACTGATTAATGCCTAGACCCGGTAATCGCCGTTTTAAGTCACGAGATCGCGGCCCCCGCAGAAACGATAGAATCCGAGCACCCGAGATACGTGTCATTGGACCGAATGGAAAGAATCTCGGCGTTTTGGAAACGAAAACAGCCCTCAAGCTTGCCCAGGATGCTGGATTGGATTTGATTGAGATTTCACCGACTGCGCGGCCCCCTGTTTGCCGCATCCTAGATTACGGAAAATATCTGTATGAGGAGTCCAAAAAGAAGAAGGACAACAAGAAGAGTGGCACTTCCAAGCTAAAGGAGGTCAAGTTTCGGCTCGGTATTGATGCGCACGATTTTGATACCAAGATCCGCCGGGCGGAGCGTTTTCTTTATGAGGGAAATAAGGTGAAATTCACGCTCACGTTCCGCGGCCGTGAAAATGAGCACCGCGATTTGGGCTTTGGGCGCATGGAAAATGTGGTCGCTCAGCTAGAACACGTTGGAACGATGGACGCCGATCCCAAGTTCGCCGGGCGCAATTTGGGTATGCTTATGTCTCCGCTTCCCAAAGAGCGTCGCAAGCTCAAGCTTGGCAGCCTGGATGATGAGGTTCTTGATGACGACGATGACGAAGAAGAGCTCGACGAGGACCTGTCTGAAGACGAAAAGTAGGTAAACCTTCTCCTGGAAACTAACTCTTAAGGGCTGGGTTTATTCACTACGACGCGTCATGCCTTTCCTTCGTTTCCTCTCGTGTTGTTTGATCTTTCTTGGATTCTGCTCCCTTAGTGGAGCTGAGAAGACGCTGCACGGGCGTGTTTATGTCGATGCCGAATCGATCGCTGCGCGCTACGGGATGCGGCATATCACCGTGGTCGCTTCGAAGCAGGTGCGCTTGCAAAGTCAGTGGACGCGTCTCGATTTCAAAATTCACCAGCGTAGCTTTGATCTCAATGGCTTGAAACATCCGCTGGGGTTCCCTGTTGCTCAATATCAGGGGAAACTCTGGATTTCTAAGAGTGATCTGTCACGGACCCTTGACCCGCTTTTAGTGCCACAAAAGACAGACCCGAAGCCCAAACTTTACCGTATTGTGATTGATCCAGGACATGGTGGTAAAGATCACGGGGCGATAAATAACTCCATGGGTATCAATGAAAAAATCCTGACGCTGAAGGTAGCAAAACGTCTAGAGAAACAGCTGGAGGCGCTCGGATACCGAGTGCTGCTTACCCGGGAAAGTGATCGCTATCTCTCCCTTAAAGACAGAGCGGCTTTCGCAAATCGGGCGAACGCAGATCTGTTTATTAGCATCCATTTCAACGCGGTTTCGAGCCAGTCTGTGCATGGTATAGAGACCTTTGTGATGACGCCAGAGGGCCAACCTTCGTCTTCTACCAGTCGCAGTCGTAGTAGTGACGGCCGTTCGTATATAGGAAACCGGAACAACACGTGGAATCTTCAGGCTGCGAGCCTGCTGCAGCGCTCTTTGATCGATGCACTGCCGCACGAAGCAGATCGCGGTGTGAAGCGGGCACGCTTCCAGGTATTGCGGGAAGTGAAGGTGCCTGGACTGCTGCTTGAGCTGGGTTTTTTGACTCATCCAGCTACGGCACGAAAATTAAAGAGCGAGGCCTATATCAATCACCTTGCAGACACAGTTAAGAATGGGATTTTCCAATATCAGAAGAAGCTCAATGAAGTCCGGGGACGGGGCTAAGATGGGTTTCACCGAGTTTTTCGGGGCGAAAGCAGTGAGTCCTCAGAACTTCTTTTTGCATCATGAATGCTCTCGGAAACTGACAAATTTCGATGACGAATAAGACAACCGTCACGATTTACTATAAGAAATCCATGGTGGTATGAGATGCCTATCCTATTGATCATCGCGGTTGCTGTGGGCGGGGCTCTGGGGAGCCTTGTGCGCTTTGCGATCGTTCAGCGCCTGAACGCCGAATTTTTCTGGGGTACGCTCTGTGTGAATGTGATCGGGGCAGCATTGATCGGCTGCCTGTTCGCCTTGGTCCGTAATGCTTCGACGCCGTTGAGTGCGGAGACGCAAGGTTTGTTGATTTTTGGATTTTGCGGTGGCTTGACAACCTTTTCTGCATTCAGCCTAGAATCTTTGAAGTTGATTCAGGACCAAAAAATTCTCATCGCGCTCAGTCATGCAGCTGTGCACGTACTCGGGTCCTTCGCGGCGGTGTCTTGCACTTATTACCTGACCCAGAAGATCCTTGATTGGGTCAGGTAGGTGGGACTTAAAATACCCGCTCCTAGCGCAGTTCCTGGCCAGACTTCACGTCGACGATCTTAAAGTTCTCGATGTGGAACTCGGGATCAGCGCGGAAGGCCAGGCGGCAACCGTAGGTATCTTCTATTTCAAGTAGCACACGCTCGTCGTCATGGCGTAGGCGTTCGAGGTTGAGCGGATGAAGATAGACGCGCAGTTGAACCTTATCTTCTGGATTCGTGCCGTTGCGCTCGTGACGGAGAATGCTGGTGATTTTTCGCTGAATCTCCACGGACATGGTGCGTGCACTTTTTACGATGCCTTTGCCGCTGCAATACGGGCAAGCGGTATACATGTGCGAAGCATTTGACTCCGAATGGCGCTGGCGAGTCATTTGCATGATGCCGAGCTGGGAGATGGGTAGGACGTGATTCTTTGCCTTGTCGCGTGCCATCTCATCGCGCATGCGTCCCAGGACGGCATTGCGGTCGCGCTTGGCCTTCATGTCGATAAAGTCGATAATGATGAGGCCGCCAATATTGCGCAGTTTGCACTGGCGTGCGACCTCAGAAGCAGCTTCGAGATTGGCCTGTAAGATAAAGTCTTTGCCGTCTTTTTTCTCGGAACGGTGGCCGCCGGTATTTACGTCTACAGAGATGAGCGCTTCAGTCTCCTCGATGACGATTTCACCACCCGAGGGTAAGGGCACTTTGCGCATGAACGTTTGTTCGATCTGACGTTCCACGTTGAAGCGTTCAAAGATGGGGATGTCTTCCCCAAAAAAGTGAATCTTTGATTTCGAGCGTGGAGAGATGGCGGAGACGACACGCAGGATGCGCTCGTAGTCTTCCTTGTTGTCGACCAATACTCGGTCAATATCCTCGGTGAGGAAGTCGCGGACGGTGCGCTCGATCAGATCGGGCTCCTGATAGAGGCAAGCAGGCTTCTTCAATTCGTTAATCTTGGCCTGAATCGACTCCCAGGTTTTCAATAGAATATGGAGGTCGCGGACGAAATAACGGGCTTTTTTGCCTTCACCAGCGGTACGGATAATCACGCCCATGCCTTCGGGAATGGTGAGTTCCTTGAGGATGGTTTTTAGGCGATTACGTTCTTCGCGTGACTCGATTTTACGTGAAATACCACACTGACCAGAAAAAGGCATCAGGACAAGGAAGCGTCCAGGAAGCGCGATATTGGTTGTGGTACGTGGGCCCTTAGTTCCGATCTGAGCTTTAGTGATCTGGACGACAATGTCTGTCCCGATCGGAAATTTCTTGGGCACGTCCTTAATCGACAAGCTTTCAGAGCCGGATTTGCGCTGTGCTTCAGTCTTGTTGTCTCGGATAATTTCGATGCCCGAATCCTCATTGTTTGCGGCAGGCACGATATCCCAGTAGTGAAGGAAAGCATTCTTGGGTTGGTTTATATCGACAAAGGCAGCCTTTAAGCCGGGTTCCAAGTTTTGGATCTTACCCTTGAAAATCGCACCGACCATCCGTTCTTCGCCTTCGCGTTCGACCTCAAATTTTTGCAGCACGCCATCGTCGAGTAGGGCGACGCGTTTTTCGAGTGGTTCGGAGTTGATGACCAGTTCCTTGTAGGAGCGTTTCTCTCGGGTAATGGCTTGCACGATTTTTTGAATCAGGGGTCGTTTCTTTGAGCGGTCTTTGGCGCCGGCTTTTAACTCGTCCTCAGGGACACGTTCGACGACCTTTTCGGCCGGCTTTTCCCGCAGTTCGGCGCGGCGTTTATCTTCAACCGTTTGGTTTTGCTTATCCTCGATGACTTCGAGTTTACGATCTTTTGTTTCCATGTTGCACGATAGGTTTTGCGGAGGAACTGCGCCGCAAACTGTGCAACCTTCTGTCTGTCAGGGGATAATGTATACTCATGAGTAATTCTTTCGATGACGGTATACACTTTGGATGAGACCTTGAAGGATGCAGCAGCTGAGAACGAAGGAGCCTCCGTAGCTTAGAAAAGGCAGGGGTAGTCCGGTGACTGGGGCGAGTCCCACAGTCATACCCACGTTAATAAAGACATGGACGAGGAACAATGTGCTCACGCCCACACATAAGAGTGTGCCAAAGTGATCCCGCGCTAATGCTGCGATGCGGAACCCATTGGCTATCAAAATAGTGAATATGCCTAGAATGATCAAACCACCGATGAAGCCGGTCTCTTCGCCGATGATTGAAAAGATAAAATCATTATGAGCCACAGTACGAGGAAGATAACCCAGCTTTGCTTGTGTCCCTTCAAGCCATCCCTTGCCCATCAGCCCTCCTATTCCCACTGTAATGAATGATTGCTTGGCGTTGTAAGTGATTTGGCTGCCATGCGGGTCCGCAGCATCGGGTGCGATAAATCCATAGATGCGATTACGCTGGTAATCGCGCAACGGGAGTTTCGACTCTTTCTCATAGAGGCTGCCATGCACTTTTGCATTTTCCCAAGCCGTGATTCCTCGATCCTCCAGAAAATTATGATAACGATAGATATCCAAGCCGACCACTGCAGATACAAGCGCAACAACAACTGAGGTCCCGACAAAAAATCGTCGGTTCAGGTTGGAAGCAAAAAGCATGGCGAAGATCATGGGAGGCATGGCTAGGGTGGTGCCTAGGTCAGGTTGGGTGGCAATCAGCGAGGCAGGCACACAAACTACTATCGCCACTTTTGCCAATACAATTAGAGAGTCGTTAATCCCTCCAAATTTCGACCGTGCCAAGACACTAGCCACCATAATGAGGACGCTGATTTTGGCGGCTTCAGAAGGTTGATAGTTCGTAATGCCCACATTGATCCAGCGGGTTGCTCCCATTTGAGTTACTCCCAAAGGTGTGTGCACAAGAGCCAATAGGGTAAGGGCGGCAAGGAAGATCCAGTGGGCTTTGGATAAAAGTATGCGGTAGTCCGTTATCGCCAGGGCTACATAGATACCGCCTCCGGCAACCATCCAAAATATCTGTCGCTTCCAACTTCCTCCTCCATAGGAAAGCTGGGCTGAATAGATAAAAGCAATACCGATAACGAGCAGCACAAACATGCAGATGGGTGAGATCCAGTCGGCATCCACAAGCGACTCCTTTTTGAAAAGTCGTTGATATTGCCTGTCGAATACGGACTGCTGCACTTCCAAAACCCACACGGCTTCAAGCCCTTAAGCAATCTTTTCTTGAAGATCTTGTGATACTAAACTTCATTGATGCATCGGCTCAACCGCCGGTTGGCTACCATCCTCTTTCATTATTCTCCCTAACGCTCCTTCATGCTCCCTGCTTTCGTCGCCTTCGTAGTCGGCCTATTGGTTGGTATCATCCTTCTCGTAGGTTTCGGAAGCGCTTGGGTGAAACGGGCCAAGGATGATGCGAAACGTATCCGGGCTATTGCGGAAAGAGAGGCCGAGGTGGAGCTGAATTCTGCTAAGGCTAAGACGCGTGCTGCTCTAGATCAGGCTCAAGCCGAGATCGAGATTGAACGGAAGAGACAGCTCGCTGACTTCGAGCAACGAGAGAAAGATGCCACCCGAAAATTAGAGGAGGCCGCCCAGGTGGAGGCAGATGCTGAAGCGCGTCGGGGGCTGCTCGAATCGCAGGAGAAGGAGCTGAGTGATGCGCACCATGAAGCAGAGAAATACCAACGACTTTATAAATTAAAGCTGCACCGCTTGACGGGAATTAGCCACGAGTTTGCTAAGAAAGAATTGATGGCAGTCGCCGATCAGCGGATCGCTAGCGAGATTGCGAATTATCGTATGGAGCGACTGAGCCAGGCTGAAGACGAGATCGATAGTCAGGCAAAAGCCATGTTGTTGGCGGCGATGCAACGCATTGCTACGAATCCGGCCCACGAGACGTCTGCTATTAACGTGCGTCTCAAAAACGATGATGAAAAAGGAAAAATCATCGGAAAAGAAGGGCGAAATATCCGCTCGTTTGAGACGGCAACAGGCGCGACACTTCTCATTGATGACACGCCGGGTATGGTGCTGGTGTCTTCTTTCGATCCGGTGCGCCGCGAGGTGGCACGTCAGGCCTTGATTGCTCTATTGAAGGACGGCCGGATCAATCCAGCGACGATCGAGGATACGGTGGCGCAGATCCAAAGCGACATGGATGCGCGGATTGTGGAGCAGGGTGAGACGGCTCTGCGCCGTTTGAGTTTACCTGAGATGCCGCGCGAGGTAACCGACTTAGTCGGTCGGCTACACTATCGTCTGTCGAATAATCAAAACACCCTGGAACACTCAGTTGAAGTGGGCTTTATCGCCTCACTCATCGCTTCAGAATTGGGACTGGATCCAGATATCGCGAAGCGGGCAGGGTTATTTCATGATATGGGGAAATGCGTCAGCCACGAATTCGAGGGTTCGCATGCAGCCATTGGTGCGGAAGTGCTACGGCGCAATGGTGAGGACATGCGCGTCGTGAATGCAGTTGCAGCCCATCATGAAGAAGTGCCAGCTGAAAGTATGTATGCTCCATTGTTGATGGTAGCGGACGCACTTTCTTCGACGCGTCCAGGAGCACGGTCTGATTCAATCGATGGCTACGTGCGCCGCATTTCTGCGCTGGAGGAGCTAGCATCTAAGCACCAAGGAGTGAAAGACGCCTATGCGATCCAAGCGGGTCGAGAGGTCCGCATCATTGTCTCTCCAGAAGAGGTAGACGATCAGGAAGCCCGCCGCCTCGCTCGTTTAATACGCAACGAAATCGAAGAAGAATTCAATTTCCCCAATCCGGTTAAAATCACCGTAATCCGCGAGACGCGGTTTACGGAAACAGCCAAATAAAACCGTTCTCCCATTTCACATCGTCATATTTGTGTAGGTCCCCCGTTGCCGCGAGAAGTTCGGGGTTATTGGGGTCCAAAAGCTGGGTCTTTACACGGCGATCCACCCATGTGGACGGAGTGTCTGCCTTTATTTTGTCGATCTACCTTCTTGCTTTGTGAGCGCACTCGTAACCAGCCAAATCTCGATTACGATCTACTATAAATACTCACATTCACAGCCATCCCATAGGGATGCGCTAAAAAATTAAAAAGTGGTTGGCTTTGGCGGACTTCCGATCAAGGAAGTCAGTTGATGAAAAAACAACCAAAACCAACCAAGCACTGTTGTGCCGTCTTCAA
>JABSRG010000018.1 GCA_013215165.1 Opitutales bacterium
AGCAAAGAAGCCCGGCAGGAAGACATTTTTATTGTCAACACTGGACTGTCGACATGTTCATGCAAAATCCGGGCTAGTATCATTCCACAAAACATTGATAGAAACTGACAGAGAATTAAACACATTACCAACATTATGGAGAACTCCGGAAGCCACCTGAGCCATTCCTGCTGCTCTCGACGCTTCAGCAAGTGCTTGGCTGGTTTCCTTCAACTTATTATTTGTGTCGTTTAGCAGTGTGTTGGTAGCGGTGAGCTCCTGGTTCTGAGCATCAATTTCCGCTGTGCGGTCTCTAACTCTGTCCTCTAAAGTGCGATTCAGGACAGCAAGATTATATGCACTGCGTCTACTTTTGAACGTTTGGATGATCGCTATAATCAGGGAAACAGTGAGCGCGAAGATGAAGCCGCCGACTGCATAGGGGAACCACGGTCTCTTTTGTAGTGGTATCGGAAAAATATTTATTCTTTTTGATACTGTTTCAAGAGCAGCTTTACCGAAAAAATCAAATCCTCTGATTTCGACATCACCCTCACCTACTGGCATCTCGCTTGTTGATATATTGAAAGATCCTGAGGATGCGCTAAGGCGTTGAGACCACTCAGCGTTTGAATAACGCCATTGAAAATAGACTGGATCATTAAACGTCTCAGATCTGAAGGCAAACCGGCCCGCTGGGTAGATTGAAATTCTATCTCCAGAGACAACACTTTCATTGCCAAGGGTAACCTTCATCTGCAATGGTGAGGACTCTTCGGGGAACATTTCTAGAAAATATACACCCTCAAAACCTTGGCGCCGGATTATCGCCCATTGCCCTTGATCGGTCTCGATCAAAACGTCTGTAACACTATAGCCCTCAGGCATATTCCAAATAAATGGATCTTCCTTCCCGAATTCACTGATGCTTGCTTCGACGAGCGAATTTCCAGAGCGGTCTTTTAGTGCGATACGATCATCGCTGACGTTGCCCAGGTATTGAAGATCTAGGTCTTCAAGGGAATACAAATCGACCCCATAGTCCTCATCACCCCAATTGATAATCGCCACATTTGGTAGGCTTTGTGGGTCAGTACAAATAATGGCTGTATCGTCATTGATAGGGGAGAATGAATCGGAAACTAATAAGCTGATTAAAGTCTGGTGATCATCGAGTGTGTCATTTAAAAACGGGAGAACATGTTCGGTATAATCAAAGACAGTAGTCTCTGGAAAATTTGAGTCATAGTAGTGTTCGTGTGTATGAATTAGATCGAAGTTCGAGTCCAATTTGTGGATACACACGAAATGTTTTGTATCATCATTAATCAGGCGGCCTTGTATTAACTCAATATAACCGTCGTCATGTCTAATGATTCTTCTCCAGAGAATCAGGTTTTCAGGGAGATAATCAAATTCCTGACTTTGGATTTCGTTTAAAACCAGAAGATCAGGAAAACGCTCGGAATCTTGAGTGCGATATATGAGAACCTGATCTGAATGCGTATCGTAGTATATCTTGTTGTTTAAGCTATACTGCATCCTGTTCACCAATCGGATATCAACGCCAATTTTCAAATTAGGAAAATGCTCATTCCGAAGGAAAAGGTCGCTACCAATACTCCATGGATACTGCACCCAAAGAACATCGCTTCGATTGTTTTTGCTAACGTTCCCGTTTGGAAAACCGGTCAAGCGGAATCGATCGTCTCCTTTCGTGATCTCGATAATACCTCTTTTTGAGTCTATTAACTTAGCATTCGAGACCTCATGCAGGTTCGAGATGACTTCTGGCTTTGCGTTTATCAAGATAGACCGATCCGCGCCGGAAAGAATGAATTGGTGCTCTCTATCGTAAAAGATATTTTCGAATATATCATCGGTGCTGATACGAAAACTTGGGCCTATTCTTTTTAGATTAAGATTTTCGATCTTAAACAGATAGCCGTAGCTTCCTCGTTTAAAAACAAAGTATACCTGATCATCATCACCATTTATGAAGTCGCCTTCAAATTCTATAAATTCACCGAGACCCTTGTCAGAGTATAAAAGAGCCATGGTTTTTTCGATTTCATCGTCGACCTTAAATCTCCTGGTAATCAGTGCCAGATTCTCACTTATGCTATAGATTTCATCGAAATTGCCGAAAGCATTATAAGTTTTAATTTTCTCAGGTTTATTTTCAAATTTTATATGGATGATTTGATCATTGTTTTCCACCACCCATTCATCGTTATCGAATCATTGTAAGTCTTGCCAATTTTCGTCAATTCCTATCTCAATCAGGCCTAGATCAAAAAAACTATTATCAATGTAATTAAAACTTAGAAAATTTCTTTCATTTCCAGATCCATACATGAATACCACTGATTTTTGGAGAAAATTGATTTCAGTATCAACGATATTTAAATTCCAGAATTTCTCAGGAAAATCGAAAGATATCCAATTCCCATCATTACAATGGTAAACTATTAGTTTCCTGTTTTGGGACGCGGTAAAAAAGAGCTTATCCTCAATCTTAAAAATGTGCTTCAATGGCTCATTGAACGGCGATCTGATTTGCTCAAGATCGAATCCATTATAGGAATAGACGTCACTATTTTCATCAACAAATACCCACTGCTTATTGGTATTTCTAAAGGCAGAAACAATGGATCGGATGCCAAGTTTTTTGGTTAAATCGACTGACTTCTGATCGATGAAATCGGAGAAAGCAAAATGATAGATTGATTCGGCATTACTGGGTGCATCGAAAATGAGTGTCCGTTCCTCCTCTTCTTCGATTGCTACGATCGTGATCGTCAAACATGAGAAGAAAAGAAAGTAGATTTTAGAAATAGACAGAAATCTAGTGCTGCACTGTATTTTCGGTTTCAATCAGAGATGAACGCATTTAGGGTTTGTTTATAGATTTTTTATCGCTTGTTCCGTGATGATTGATATCCGTTCCAAATCATGCTCTTCTTTAACGACTTGTTTCAACTCGAGCAGAATATTACGAAATTTGGATATTCTATTATTTGCAGATTCGAGTTCTAAACGAAGAGTGTCGTGGAGATGCTCAATAGATCTTTCCGTTTCTTTCCGTGCATGTTCCTTGTGCCATCGTTCGCTTAAAGAAACAGCCAGCTGCCAGACTTCACTCGGATCGAAGGGTTTTTTGAGTATAAGGATGCGGTCAGATCTCTCATGATTGAGTTCTTGCATGGTCTCTGCCCAGGTAAAGTCGCTGTAGGCTGTGCATATGACACACTGAAGATTCGCGTCGATTTGCATGATTGCGTGAATGGTTTGTAATTCGTCCCAGCCTGGTGGCATGCGCATATCTACAAAAGCAACTTGAAAAGGCTTTCCCTTTTGCATGGCATCTAAAGCTAGACTGTGTCCCATCTTTCCCTGAACGGCGGTACTCACATCAAATACAATGTCCGATTCATCGGTGGACATAGTTTGGTTTTGTTCGGGAGCTGAACCTTCCTCCTCCCCGAAAAGTTCGTCGGAGACTTTTGCGAGTGATTGATCAAAGCTCTTCTTGGCGGAGAGGATACTTTTGAAGTCCTCTAGAACACTTATGGTGTCGTCGATTATGATTATCCTTTTCGGCTTATTTGATAGAAAGGTGAGCTGCTCGTCTGAGAACTCCGTCGTGGCTTCAACTGTATCGTGCCAGTTTTCGTTTTTTAAACCCTCATTCATGCTAAGGTGAAAGTTCGGCTTCTTGGCCCTTGCCTTTAAGGGTTTATGTGTCTGCTGAGGAAGGCCTCCAGCCGTTCCTGAAGCGGAATTATTTAATATCGTGACGGGGATTTATCGGGCGGTATGCCCGGTGGTAAGATTGGTTCCTCTGCTGAGATCTTATCCGGGTGCAACAAACACAGTGAATGGAGATTAGCCACGTCGGATCGGTATATATTTTCAGATGGTACAGTAGATCCGTCATTACCAATCTGTGATTGATGGCTTCGTAACTGCTCATGTAGATGTGAAAATTATGGAGAGTTTGCGATCTATTTTGGGAATAGCCGTGTTCATCGGAGTGGCTTGGACATTTAGCGAGGGGAGGCGGCACGTGTCTTGGAAATTGATTGGTTCAGCATTGGGCCTCCAGTTGGTGGTGGCGTTGGCGGTTTTAAAGGTGCCATTTATTGAGCGTGGGCTCGATGTCATCTCTCAGGGTTTTGTCGCGGTGCTCAGTTTTGCCAACAGGGGAGCGCAAGAGGTATTTGGGAGGCTGACTAGTGATGCGTTTGAATTTAGTACCGTAATCGGGTTTCGGGTGGTTCCTGCTATCATCTTTTTCTCCTCCGTTACTTCCGTTCTCTACTATTACGGGATTTTACAAAAGGTGGTCTACGGCCTCGCTTGGATCATGAAGCGGACAATGAAACTTTCTGGTGCTGAGAGCTTGGCTGCTGCTGCCAATGTCTTCATCGGCCAAACGGAAGCTCTGGTTATGGTGCGACCCTACTTGAACAGCATGACTCGCTCAGAGGTCATGTCGCTGATGACAGGGGGTATGGCCACCATCGCGGGAACAGTTCTGGCAGCCTACATCGGATTTCTTGGCGGAGATGATCCCGCGCAGCAAGCCCTGTTTGGTAAGCACCTGATAACCGCGTCTATCCTTTCTGCACCGGCGGCATTGATGTATTCCAAGCTGCTCGTTCCCGAGACCCAGGATGTTAACGCAGAGATGGAGATCGCCGATGATGATATGGGGACCAATGTTTTCGACGCGATCGCTCGTGGTACAACTCAAGGTCTTACTTTAGCTTTTAACGTCGGCGCGATGATCATCGTTTTCGTGGCATTCGTCACGATGATCAATTATCTGCTATCGGATGTTTTAGGCCAGCTCACCGGATTAAATGATCTCGTTGCGTCATGGAGTGGTGGGCGATATGAGACTTTTTCAATGGAGCTCATCTTTGGGGTTCTTTTCGCACCTTTTGCTTGGCTCATGGGAATTGACAGTGGATCTGTGATGGCCGCAGGTCAACTGCTTGGGGAAAAACTGGTCATCAACGAGTTTATTGCCTATTTGACCTTTGGAGGGATGAAGGAGTCCGGTGTGCTCGTCGATGAGCGCAGCATTATTTTGATCACCTACGCTCTGTGTGGTTTTGCTAATTTCGCGTCGATGGGAATCCAGATCGGAGGGATTAGCTCGATTGCTCCGAGCAAACGAGCTGTGCTCTGCCAACTTGCTCTTCGCTCAGTGCTAGCGGGTAATTTGGCTTGTTTCACAACAGCGTGCGTCGCTGGGATGTTCATATAAGCTCTTATCCTCTGTTTCTTATTATTAAGCTGGCCTCGACTCCGGGTAGCAGTGATTAAGCAGTCATCAGATAAGACAGAAATTTGTAAAAATCAAAAGGCCGTTTGATGTTATTTACAAGTTATTCAGGCAAATGTCCTTAAAAGTAAGAAAATGAAAAGACGTTATTAAGTTAAATGTGATTTCTGCGAAGTATGCAGGGGAATGTGGACTCAGGCTTCTTTTTTACTCATAAAAATTAAGCTTTGAGCCCATGAAACACTACTCACTAAAAACTATGAAAATACCTGTGTCTTCATGTGCGGCTCTATGGCTGTGCGCGGCCTCTAGCTGGGCCTTTGAGTTAGACGATATAATGTTTAGTGGCGAATTAAGTCTTACCGCCGCTTATAGTACTGGATTCATCTTTTATACCAAGGAAACCGATGAGCTTGAGCTCAATCGGATCGAGTTAACCTACAATGGGATCTACCAATTTGACAACGGGGTCCGTGTAGGAGCTCAAGTCTATGCCTATGACCATGACGGTATCTCGGACGTTCAACTTGACTGGGCAAATATAACCTACCAATTCGCGCCAGAATTTGGTATCTCGCTCGGACGTAATAAGCTCGCCAATGGGTTATTTAATGATGCGCAGGATCTAGATTCTACTCGGGTTTTCGCACACCTACCTTTTGGTGTTTATAACCTTAATTTCAGGCCTTTCACCTCGGGCTATAACGGTATCGGAGCATTTGGTATATTTGATTTGGGTGCCGCCGGTAGTCTAGAATATAAAGTCGGAGGGGGATGGCTACCCAATGTGGGACGTAATTCACATATCCTGAGCCGTCAGCTCTCTGGGGGTGTTACATATATCGATGAGTGGGACATTGTTGGTTTCAACTATGGGGCATGGTTAGCCTGGAATACGCCGATCGACGGTTTAAAAATTGGTGGATCATTTTTTCGCTATCCTGATAATGATTTGAACGGTCGCTATGCGTTCAGTAACGAAATAACTGGAGCTGATTTGAATAACGCCGCCGCTGTCGGAGGTCTCTTTGGTGCGCGCCTTGGACTGTCAGTTCCACCATTAGTCGCATGGGACCAAATCTTTGCAGGCAATGGCGTTCGTTTCACTGACATTGACTTAACGATCCACTATATCTTCGCGCAATACGTTCGTGGTGATCTTACTTTGAATGCCGAATTTAAGCGTCGCGCTGCACCTGGATTAAGGTCAGACGATATTGGATTTATCTCGGGTCCTGACGACGTGCGTCGAGACGAATCTTATTACATACAGGCAGATTATCAGTTTACCGACAGGTTTGCTGCTGGAATAAACTACAGTTACTATGATGACGATTATCTCAGCGATCTCGATAGAGATATCGTGCACGATTATGCGGTGGCGGTACGATATGAACCAATCTATGGGCTGTTTTTAAAAGCAGAGCTTCATTACATCAATGGTAATCGCTTATCTTCAGAGGCTCGTCGACCAGAGAGTATCGATGTGCCATCAGAAAATACTGTCTACTTTGTCCTTAAGTCGACCTTATCATTCTAACCAAGAAGCCAGGAACAAACTGTGAAAACGAAAATAAAAGTATTTCTGTTCGTGTCGCTTCTTTATTGGGGTAACACGCTATTCTCCGAGGATTATGTGGTGATCACTCATTCCTCTAACGCCATTGATTCTTTGAGTGTAGATGAGTTACGCGCCATCATGTTGGGTGACGTCAATCGTTGGCAAGGAGGCGGAGCGGTTCGCTTAGCAGTCCTCAAGTGGGGTGAATTCCATGGGGCAACGATCCGAGCGATAACGGGTCGCCGTGCGAGCCAATTCAGCCGAGCGTGGAAAAAGTTGATCTTTACTGGACAGGGTATCGCTCCCCGAGAACAGGGATCTGTAGAAGAGATGCTTGAGTATGTGGCTGCCAACGAAGGGAGCCTCGGGTATGTCCCCGTCGGTCAAGAAGGAGACGCGAAGGTGATAACCATAGATTAGCAGTAACATGCTGATCTTTTGAACCATACTCTGACTGGCGAGTCCTTTTAACAGGGCTCGCCAGTTTTCATTTTAACCCGGATTTTGCGATCCATTGCATAATTCGAGTCAACAGTCCGTATGCTGCCTGGGCATCACAGGACTGAGATATTCCGTCGACACGAGCTCTAAACGATCATCCCTGCGGCTACCGTCTCGTTAGTAAAGGCATCCACTAAAATAAAAGATCCTGTCACCCGATTTTTCTTATAACTGTCATAGGAAATCGCTTTAGCGGTGCGGATGCTGATTCGGCCGATGTCGTTGAGGCGAAACTCTAGATCATCCTCGATCTTGTGTAGCGTATTGATGTTAACTTTATAGCGAACGTCCTTGATGAGAGCTTTAGTTTCGTTGGTTGTCTGCCGGAAGACAAATTTACCGCGTGGGTTCATCGGTTTATCGCTGAACCAACAGATCATGGCTTCGATATCCTGCTCGCTGTGAGGCGGCGTGTTTTTCTTCACGATCATATCGCCGCGTGAGATATCGATCTCATCCTCGAGTGTGATCGAAACTGAGAGGGGGGGGTATGCCTCTTGGATTTCTCCGTCCGCGGTGTGGATAGCTTTAATGCGTGAGGAGAAGCCGGAGGGAAGGACCATGATCTCGTCACCTCTCTTAAAGACACCACCGGCCACTTTGCCGGCATAGCCGCGAAAGTCGTGCCATTTATCTGAATGTGGGCGGATGACCCACTGGACCGGGAAGCGCGCGTTGACCAAGTCGTGATCGGCACCAATGTAGACGTGTTCCAGATGATAAAGGAGGGTCGGGCCGTCGTACCACTCCATGTTTTCTGAGTGGTTTACGACATTGTCTCCTTTGAGCGCTGAGATCGGTATGAAGGTGACGTCGACGATGTTACCAAGGCGCGATGCAAAGGTCTCGAAGTCGTTTTTGATGCCGTTGTAGGTTTCCTCCGACCAGTCGACGAGGTCCATCTTGTTGATACAAACAGCGATGTGCTGAATACGCAGGAGGTTGGCAATAAAGGCGTGCCGCATGGTTTGCTCGATGACGCCTTTGCGCGCATCGACGAGGATAATGGCCAGGTTTGCCGTTGAGGCACCCGTAACCATATTTCGTGTGTATTGAATGTGCCCAGGCGTGTCGGCGATAATGAATTTTCGCTTGGGTGTCGCAAAGTAGCGGTATGCGACATCGATAGTGATGCCCTGTTCGCGTTCAGAGCGCAGACCATCGGTCAGGAGGGCCAGGTTTACGTTTTCATCGCCGCGGGCCTTACTCGATTGTTCGATGGCTTCGAGTTGGTCCTCGAAAATGGATTTGCTGTCGTAGAGCAATCGGCCAATGAGGGTCGACTTACCGTCATCTACTGAGCCGGCTGTAGTGAAGCGGAGTAAATCGGTGGTTCTTTCGAAATTCGCAGATGCAGTCATAGAAAAGGTGATTTTGTGTAAAAAGACGCGGGATATGTGGGCGCTGTATTTTAGAAGTAGCCTTGTTTTTTGCGGTCTTCCATAGCGGCTTCAGAGCGCTTGTCATCGGCACGGTTGCCGCGCTCGGTTTGGCGGGCGGCTGCGACCTCCGCGATGATCTTGTCGATATCATCGGCATCGCTTTCCACAGCCCCTGTAATGGTTGCGTCTCCCATGGTGCGGAAACGAATCTGCATGTTATGTACGTCCTCCCCATCCTCGGGTTGAACAAATTCGGAGACAGCGAGAATGGTATTATTCCGTATAACGACGTCGCGTTTGTGCGCGTAGTATAGACTCGGAAGTTCGATCCCTTCGAGTTTCATATACTGCCAGATATCCATTTCGGTGAAATTCGAAATGGGGAATATACGAAAATGTTCCCCTTGCGCCTTTCGGCCGTTGTAGAGATTCCAGAGTTCAGGACGTTGGTTTTTCGGATCCCATTGACCGAAGGCATCACGATGAGAGAAAAAACGCTCCTTGGCGCGGGCCTTTTCTTCGTCGCGACGTGCGCCTCCCATAGCTGCATCGGCTTGGTAGTCTTCCAACCAATCAAGCAGGGTCTGAATCTGTAGGACGTTGCGCGAAGCATTCGGTCCGGTTTCTTCGACCACGCGGCCTTCGTCTATCGCTTTTTGGACAGAGGCCACTTCAAGGGCACAATTCAGGTCTGATGCAAGCTTATCGCGGAATTCTATGGTCTCTGGAAAATTGTGCCCGGTGTCTACGTGTAAAAGCGGGAAGGGTATTCTACTCGGCCAGAAAGCTTTATAGGCCAAGTGCGTCATGACTATGGAGTCCTTACCTCCAGAGAACATGAGTACGGGCTTTTCAAACTGGGCCGCAGTCTCTCGAAGGACGTAAATCGCTTCGCTTTCGAGCTGTTTAAGATGGCTGACGGTGTAGTCTTTCATTGTGAAAATGGATCGATCTATAGGAAAGAAAGAAGTTGTTGAACACAGGTGTCGAGATCGTCGATCTCGGTATCGAGGCGTAAATCTGGTTTCTCGGGGATTTCGAAGGAAGAATCCTTGCCAGTAAAGTGTTTCACACTCCCCGCGGCTGCTTTGGCGTAGAGTCCTTTCACATCGCGTTCAGCGCAGGTTTCAAAACTTGCATGGACATAGACCTCAATAAAGTCCTCATGCCCAACAATAGCCCGAGCAGCTTCGCGGAGTGCGGCTGTTGGTGTAATGAAGGATGTGATCGTGATACAGCCTGCGTTTAGAAATAGTTTGGCCACTTCGGCTATGCGACGAATGTTTTCTTGGCGGTCCTCATCACTAAAGCCGAGGTCTCCGTTCAAACCGGACCGGATGTTGTCGCCGTCTAGAATCTGGGTAAAGCGGCCCTGGTTGTGGAGCGCCCGTTCTGCCGCATTAGCAATCGTACTCTTTCCGCTCCCAGAAAGACCATAGAGCCAGAGGACCTTGCCTGTCTGCTCCAACAGGGCCTCCTTATCAGAGCGACCGAGCATACGGTGAAATTCAGTATGGATGTTGTCAGCCATGGAAACTTCGCTTCAGCGAAGCGGCGAGTTAAATAGGTTACTCGGGAGATCTTGTAAATGGTTTCTTTGTCCTGCGCTAACGACTGCTTATGTCTTCACAGTTTTCTTCGACATCGCATAAATGAAGGTCCAGGGCTTTCACTGAAATATGTATTTCGGCAATGGAGAATGCTAACGACACCGCCAGTAAGACGATACTCCCACCGAACATTAGACCGCCTAGCAATGTCTGGCCTGCGTAGATGGCAAACATACAGCAGACGCAGAGAAAGAAACTCACTGCACCAAATTCCTGCATGCGTTGAATGATGTAGATTCGTTTACGAAGGTTATGTATCTGCGGACGGAGCGCAGCAGCCCGACTGGGTTTATCCTCGTATTGTTCTTTGAGCTGACGAACCAGTGTTGCGAGTGCAAGGAAGCGATTTGTGTAAGCCAGTAAGAGAAGGGAAATCGCGGGAAACAGCAAAGCCGGTGTTGTGATGCCAATGTCCACGATGCCGTTTTCAGGTCGAGCTATCGGCCGAGGCCGTCGGTGCCTTTTTTGGCGAGTTCAAATTCTTCGGCTGTGCTAATCTGCTGGAGGGATCCGTCTTCGATCCAAGCTACACGTCGCGATGAGGCAAGCATCTTCGGGTCGTGGGTGGAGCAAATGATAGTCACGTTGTCTTTGGCATTCAGCTCTTTAAGCAGTTCGATCACCTCTTCGCCGGTACGGCTGTCCAAGTTGCCCGTGGGTTCATCGGCGAGCACGACAGTGGGGTGGTTGGCCAGGGAGCGGGCGATAGCGACACGTTGTTGCTGCCCTCCAGAGAGTTCTTCGGGTTTATGGTGAAGGCGGTGTCCCAAGCCGACGCGCTCAAGTATCTTAGTGCCGCGCTCGGCAGCCTCTTCATCACTCGCCCCCTGAAATACCATAGGGAGCGTAACGTTTTGCAGAGCGGTCATCACAGGGATGAGGTTGAACGTCTGAAAAATGTAGCCGATTTTGTTACAGCGGAACCAAGCTTGTTGGCTCTCGGAAAGATCGAACACGGATTGACCTTGAAATATGACTTTGCCCTCGGTCGGGACATCGAGTGCTCCGATTTGATTAAAGAGGGTAGACTTTCCGGAACCTGAGGGGCCCATAATCGAGAAAAAATCACCGTCGTAAATTTCGAGAGAAATGCCTTTGAGCGCCCATAGCTCCTCGCCCTCGGTGACATAGAGCTTCTTTACATTCTCGACTGAAATGAGGACTTCGGACATATGTGTCATTATTTTGATGGTTTCACGTTGAGGACAAGCAGTCCTCGTTTCATGAGTTCTGAAGTATAAGTGATGATGGCTTTTTGGGCTTCTTCCTGTTTCCAATCATGCCGGAGCATCAGTTTTTTGAGAATCTGCGCCAAGTTACTTTGCCCATCGACCTCTGCCCAAAAAGCACTGCCGATGAGGTCGAGATTGATGCGTTTATAGCGGTCAAATTGGAACCGCTGTGCGATCCAGTTACCGATACCTGCTTTTGTGACCAATTTGCGACGCAGTTGCACACAGCCGGCGTCATCAACCTTAGCTTCTACTTCCTCAGGAATCATGGGGATGACTTTCATTGGGTCTTTGATACCTGTCTGTCTGGGCGGTGACTTTTTGCGCAGGAAGGGCATGGTCTAGTGGAACTCGTCGCTGTCGAAGTCGATCTCTTCGGGGCGTGCAGCCTTCACAATGCGTCCGTCTTTAATCCAGAGAATGCGATCAGAACGCTTCAACATTTTGAGGTCGTGCGTCGCGGAAATGATGGTGACATCGAACTCTTCTTTAAGGCCGTTGAGCAGGGTGATCATCTCTTCACCCGTCGCTTGGTCAAGGTTGGCTGTGGGTTCGTCCGCTAGGATGATTTCTGGACTATTTGCCAAGGCTCGAGCGATGGCGACGCGTTGTTGCTGACCACCGGAAAGCTCTCCCGGTTTATGCAAAATGCGATGCCCAAGACCGACCCGTTTTAGAATGTTCACTGCCTTTTCGCGCGCCGACTCGGCATCCATCCCCGCAAAAGCCATGGGAAGGGTGACGTTTTCCAGACAGGTCATTACGCGAATCAGGTTATAGGACTGGAAGATATACCCGATCTTTCGGCAGCGCAGCCACGCGAGCTCGTTAGAGTCAAGTTGAGCGATGTCTACCTGGTCGATGAAAACCTTGCCTTTCGACGGCTTCGAAAGCGCGCCAATCATATTAAAGAGCGTAGACTTTCCAGAGCCAGACGGCCCCATAATCGAAAGATACTCGCCCCGATAGATGTCGAGTGTAGCTCCGCGTAGTGCGAGCGTCTCCTGTTTGCCCTGTTTGTAGACTTTGTGTACGTCGACCGCGTGGATCACCACCTCTTGACCATCCTCGCTTGGGGGGTTCAAGATACTGTCGATGTCTGTTTGAGCGATAGCCATGAGGAAGGGGTGTGAATTTTATACGCTGGTGCGCAGCGCGACAGCTGGGACCATTCGCGATGCGACACTAGCGGGATAGATAGCCGCCAGAATAGAGAGTATGATACCAGCAGCCAGCGATACGAGAATCCATCCAGATAGGGCTTCCCACTCGGAGAATAGCGCAACCGTGATGAGACCAAAGCCGTAGGTAAATCCGTAGGCAACGAGAGAGAAAAGGACGCCAACGAGACAGCCTACCGCGCTGCCGACACTTCCCATGAAGGCTGATTCAAGCAGGAACATCTGTCTCACAAATCCCGAAAGCGCCCCTAAGCACTTCATGGTGCCGATGTCGCGGAAGCGTTCAGTTACGCTCATCAACATGGCGTTGGTAATCCCAATGACAGTAACCAGGAGCGAGATGATAATGATCCAGGAGTTGCGGAAGCGATCCTTACGCTTTTCTTCGGCGATGCGCGCTAATTCCTCTTCGGTGGGTTTTTGAGTCAGGCGCACGGTAGCGATTTTAGCGAAGTTGCTAGGAATTTCGTCTATTTCTCCGGCGATGAGAGCGACTTTTTGTCGTGCCTCATCGAAGAACTCGATTGGGAAGCTTTGAAGATCCAGATCACCAATGAGATAGATCGCGCTTGCTTGAGTGCCCGATTCGGCGTCGACAGACTGGATTGTGGTATAACGCTCCGCTGGTATGCGCGCGGCGTCTGGTATAACTCCATGGAGAGTTAGGTTTGAGAGGCCATCCTCTAAGAGTTGCTCAATAATGCGGGTGTCCTCTTCAGACCACGGCAGATTTGCTGAGACCACCAGATCGCGACCCGTTGCCGGTCCCATTTCGTTCATGATGAAATTCATCCTGCGGTCGACTTCGGCGCGTATTTCGTCCTCTTCGAGGACACCACTTTTCAATACTTGGCCAGCGAGGATAGACATTAAGAATGCAATACCTAAGACTACACCGGTGATCGTCACCACGGAGCGACCCAACCGTATTTTGATACCCTGCATCACTACCTGAATCGCGATTTTAACGGGGAGTTTGATCTGATTTTCGATCATCTTACTTGCCTAAAATGGGGCGCCAGAGACAGCGTTCTTGATGAGAGTGAGAGCAATAGTAGCCATGCCGATTAAGCCGACACCGGTCATGTAGCCTGCCAGTATAGTGGGTGCTATTTTCAAAAAGTTTTCTGCACCGAACTTTTTGTAAAAGTAGAAGCGGGCGAGCAGTGCCCCAAATACTTCAGGAATCACATTATGTGGAAAATCACCGAGCCCCTTAATGAGACCGTATACGAGCATAACCGGCAGCCCCAGACCGCTCATTACCGTAAATAATGCGACGACACTTGCGAAGCTGCCGCCAATCACCCCAGGCTTTAGCGCTTTGCCGAGTTCGGTTTCCGAAAAGGACTTTTCCTCGCCCTCTTGCCCAGGGATGACAAACGTCGAGCTGTAAATAAGCGTCTGATTTTTCGCCTGCAGTTCCCAATTGATCTGAGCGGCAGGGAAGAGTGCAGAGGGCACAGGGTCAGCTTTCCAAATGAATGCCCAAAATGCTAATGACAGGAAAAATAAAATGGGCAGTGCGACTAAGTCGGTCTTGATCAGAGACCAAAAATTCACGCCGGTGAGCTCATTTACGCGGAATGATTCCGCTTGTTGTCCGAAGTTTTCTAGAGGCACAGGTGCCAGCCAGATTTCTACACCTTTTGCACCGGAGAGTAGGAAGGACGCTTCGCGGACATACGGAATTTCGATTGTTTGACCTGAAATACCCAGAAGCCGAGCGTTCACATATGAAAGGAAAGGGCTGTAAACAAAGGCGAAAAATATCAAGAAGAAGGCGATGCCATAACTAAATGGTAACAGCGCTAGGCATAGAATGACGATAGCTAAGGCTGACACACAGTAAAGAGCACCCGCGATCCAGAGGGGGTAGTCACCTCTGCCTTTACGAGGGGGCGCCCAGAGGTCTTCTTTCTCTTCTGACTCGGGTTTCTTGCGGTTGTTTTTTACAGCTCGACGGATGTCTCGGACTGTGGAGTAGATGCTTACCGCTGCGATGGCAAACCCGGCTCCAATGTTGAAACTGAGCCAAAAGTCTACGTTGTTGGAGAAGGTAGTGTTGACCGTATCCATCCCAGGCTGCCAGGTGCTCAGCATGCCCGTGGATTGCAGGATCGGATTTAGGATGAAGGTGAGTAAGACTGCAATGCCAGCACCCATCACGGCCCAAAAAGGTACGACGAAGCCGAGAATGACGAGACCTAAGTTGAGGGCGATTCCCGTGGGCGTAGCCGGTAAGATCGCCTCGGTGAACGTGGTCGTGTCGACGAACGGTTGAGGTATGAGAAATATTGGTTTGGATAGAAAAAGCCCGGTGATCGCAGGAACACCGATTTGCAGCGCACCGAATGCGATTCCGACATAAGCCCCGAGTGAAAACAGCCGCCAGCGTTTACCCTTGCTCTTATCTTTCTTTCCGCTTGTTCGGCTGTTGGAGTAGACATCGTCCGAAGATAATTCTTTGTCAGAATCCTCAGATTCTGCCAAAGCCATCGCTCCTTGCGCTGAAATTGGCGCTAGTGGAAAGGGGAGTTTTTCTACGTCTGAAGTGAGACGGAAAAAGAAGTAACCGAGCGTGTATTTTTTTACTAGAGAGATTGCGAAAACGAATCCGAAGACTGCCAACGGCAGCCACCAATCCTGGTGGAAAAGATTTCTTTCTAAAATCGCTGGGCTATCCGGGTCGGGAGCAAACCAGGAGGGAAAGGCACCCAGCATACCAGCGTCTCGGACTGCATCGCTGCCCACGTAATAAGCACGGTAGACAATATGAGCCAACGGTCCGCCGGGAAATAGCATATTTCCCAACATCATGACACGCGCAGCGTGCAGGAGAACGACCAATTCTTGCTGGTTGAGCGGCTTTAGGGCTCTCCGCGACAGCTCCATAAATAGGATGACCGTTACCCAGGAAGCAGCTTGGCTTAGATTTCCTCCAGTCATCAAACCGAGATAAATTCCTCCCGGTATCATGATGAATCCGCAAAAGAACAAGCCGACCACCGTGGTCCACCCGAAGCCATTTTCGAACTTCTCCGGTATGGGTAGCAGATTACGAAACTGTTCTACCTCTTTGTCTGTTTTCTTCTTTTTAAAAGTCATGGCTTTGTCTGCCTCACGCTGGTGTCATTTCAGCCATCCCGATGCGTATGCGATTGCGAGCTTCCTCAAAAATTTCTTCACGATCGTGAGCTGGAACAGCTCTCCAATGTAGGAAGTGTCTGCGGAGGTCTGAAACGTATTTTGAATTCAGCCGCAACCACGACTCGTTCGTTCCCGAGAGTCGGGTAAGGATCATGCGGGCTTTAAATTCTTGTGTTTCTGGATCGAAGGGGGTCTCCAGCGTCATAGTTTGGGAAACCGCCAAATCAAACGGCTTGAGCCAAATCGTCGTGCTGAGCTGAGGGACTGGTTGCCCCTCTACATAATCTTCCTGAATAGAAAGATTGGGTACCGCTGAATAAAAACTGCCAGAGCTGCCTTCTCCACGTTCTAAAAGATAGCGATTGAAAAATTCCAGGACGGCGAGGCGCTCAGTCTGGTTAAAGTTAAAAGGCAGATCAAACACGAGGTCATTGCCCTGAGGCTCAGGCAGTTTCCAACCCGATTCTTCGGCAGGGGCCGCAATCTCCATCGCCTGTGTCGCCGGAAAGTAGGTCGATACGATGACTGCGACCATAATAGTCAATGAGGCGTAGATCGTTGCCATCGAAGTGTAAGACATATTGAGCCCGCCTGTCAGATCGAGCTCGGTCAAAATCCGCCCGGTGCCCTGGGATGCCAGGTATCCAATCATTGAGCCGACCACCGCATATACGAGCGCCTCTGCGATGAACATAAAGAATACGTAGCGCGGCGCGATACCCACGGCGTTGTAGACATAGATCTCAGTCCGCCTCTCGTAGACCGATCCTTTCATGGTATTCAGGACTGTCATTCCCGCGATAAGCAGAGGGATAATGAGGTCCACTAAGCCACTAAGGCTGACCTTGCGGGAGCGTTCTCCACGGTAAGCATTACCATCCAGTCCATAATAAAGAGGCTCTCCAGTCTGGATCATGAAAGACTCGATGGTTTCACGCGCTTCGCGAAACGGAGTATCCGGCATGGAAACAACTAGGGACGATACGATCTCATCGCCAAAGGCCACGCTCATCGGCAGATTTCGCAACGGAGCAATAACTATGTTATTACCATCGATGCGAGGGTCTTCGTCGGAAGCCACAATGTATCGGTTTCCGCCAGTCTCAGCGACTGTCACTGAGGACATGGCCTCGATATCGAAAGGCAATACGTTGACGCTGTCCAAATCTGTCAGCGTGTTAAGCGCTTTACCGTCGAAAAGTGCAATGATACGCACGTTAACACCGTTGATTGTGATCTGCGCCTTTCCTTCGACGACGTCTTCTGAGCTGATTGCAAGTGAATCCGCTGCATCTTGTGACACCATAACTGGGAATGTGCCCTCGATAAAGTCCTGGGGCTCAAACCATGTCTTGGGTGTAATAAAAGGAAGATGATGTTGTATCGGATCCTCTAAGTCGAACATCACAATGGATTGGGCATCTGCCTCACGCACCCGGCCCGAGTCGTCCATCACATTTAATTGAACGATTGGGTTTTGCACGTATCCCTTCTCCTCGCGCCCGACTAGCATCCGACGCGGGCTGACTTGATAGTCTTCAGAAAACTTCTTTTGAAACGCGAAGACCTCTTGGTTGGAGAGTGGCATGAATGAGTCGCGCTTAACGAGCATCCCTTGATAAGGAGCCTTTCCGATTGCGATATCTTCTTCAACCAGGTTATTTTGCACCGAGGTAAAAGAGATCATGACAAACGTAAGTAGAGTCAGCGTTCCACAGGTAAGGCCGGTGCGCACTTTGCGCCGATTCATATTATTGAGCCCCAGCATGAATGCAGAAACCATGACTCCCAGCTTGTTGACTTCTGCCGCTGAAACTTTACCCTGTTTCTTTCGAAGATCTTCCAGATTCTCGGAAAATTTCGATGAAAACAGAACCGTAATACCGGTTGAAATCATGATGATGATGAAACCAAGGAGGATCATCAAAGAAGACTGCACCATCTGGAACGCAGGATGAAGTATTCTCAGCAATATGAACACGATTAGGAAGATCATACTCTGCGCGATGACTTGCTTGCGTATATCGGCGTAGCTGAAGAGTAGCTTCTCAAAAAAGAACACGAAGGGGACTAGGAGGAAGAGATACCAGAGGATACCCACAACAGCCTCAAAAATATTATCGCGGATTACTGGGTGGTTGAGAGTAGAAAAAATGACGGAATCTCGTGCGCGTTTTTCTCTTTCGATCTGTGTGATACCTGGTTCTTGGGCAGCCTCGAGAGCCTCTATTGCTAGTTCGTGATTGGTGTTCGTCCGTTCATCCGCCATCGAGTAGGCATTCTGCAAATCAAGTCGCTTTTCATTCACTGATACCATGGAGTGGGCCGCCCGGAGCGCTGTGTCGAGTATGATGGGGTTGTCTCTAGCCAGGTAACCTACGCCGTCGATGTCTTTGCTCTCATCGAGAGTCTTTGATTCCTCGACATTCAAAAGAAATGCACGGGTGTTGCGCACGAGATCATTCCCAGGGTCTCCCGCCTGTAATTGCAGAAAGAATTGCTCTTCGGGAGGGATGAAAAAAATCTCTGCACCCAAGCTAGAAAAACCTATAAATCTCGGAAAGGGAGTCAGGCCTTCAGCATCTACGGGAAGAATGCCATTGTAGTCCTTCATTGATTGAGGATTATTCAGCTGCACGATAGAGATTGGAGATGCCCGAAAGGTAACGATAGTTTGATTGGCTAAACTCTCCCTCGCGGTTCTGGGGATGTTCATCGACTTGAACAGTCTTTGTCCGTCGGGGCCTTCGTTCTTTATATATTTGATCTGCCCGCGATGGTCGTAAGCTGTGGCCACGAAATTGGAACCCTCACCTGAAAATCGCCAATTCATATGAAAATCTGAGATAGTCTCTTCACGTTGCCAAACCCCGTAAGGATCAGCCATTTCTAGGCCTCCTTGGTAGTACATACCCGTTGTGGAAGCTGTTCCGTATTGCTCTTTAGGCCGCGAGAAGACAGTGGCTCCTGCCAAAGGATAGGAGGCTACAAGAGACTGGCCCACACCATCAGCGAGAATACGCCCTACGAAGTTATAAATCCTGTAATTGGAATTTTCTACAGGTACTCCGCGCAGCGTTCCAGTGGCAATGTCGAGAGCTGTGATAGCCAACGTGCGCACTGGGGATATGATGCTCTCTGCTTCAAGCATCCAAGGGAGATAACCCGGGTTTGGCCGGTTCTTCATACCATCAATATGGTCTACGGTGACAAAACCGACCGCTCCGTAGCCCTTCCCATTCCACATATGGACAGTCATATCCGCCGCATTATCCATGAGATTCCTTATGATCCGCGTGGTTTCTCTACTTGGGTCTAATATTTGTGGAGCTTTGTCTCCCAGAAGGTCCGAGGCGAGCGATTTACCCAACACGGCCACTTGCTTACTCAAGGTGTCTCGCTCTTCTTTGACCAATGTTGCCAGCCGTGTTGATGTGGCATCTGGCTGAGAGGTTGGAAGGAATATCGGATGTAGGACGATCCAGTTTTCGTAGCCGTCAGCAGCCTGTGCTAGCTTCATTTCTTCCTGATAAGCGGCGACATGGAAGGCGTGGTGCGTTTCAAGCTCTTGGAACCGTTGGATCATGCGCGTCTTAACCTGATTTTCCTCAAGGTAATCTCGCTGATTATCCAGAATATTGCTCATGCTGAGCGAAATGATCGAGCTGCTTCTGTTGCTCGCGGCTTTGAGCTTCAGGTATGCTTGGAAAAGGGGATCCTCTACATCTGCGTTAGGTTGAGCATCAAGAGCTATCTGTGCGTTTAGGAGCGGATCGACGATTTCGAAAGACAGCGTCCTCAGGACATATTCAAATTGCTCTTCGAACAGAGCTCTAGGCTCTTTATCAAAGGCGTTTATTGCGCCGAGCGTGGGTTTAGGTTCGGCGAAAAAATCATCGTTCGAGATGACTTTTAAAACCCTCTGCACGTTCGCCAGCGCTGATTCATGCTCTTCAAGGTCTTCTGCGACGAAACTGGTGCGATACTGAGGGTTTGTTGGATTTTGGCGTCTTTCGTCTAATACCCTTTGATTAACGCGTAATAGGCGTAGCAGTCGATCCAGCCCATCTTGACAATTAAAGGCGCCTGTCGTGAATACGAACCAAATATCCGACCGTAAAAAGGAACGGTACGCTGCGAGCTGCTCGGCAATTTCAATATTGGCGGCCAGTCCGGAGGTCAGGACTGCGCTATGGGCTTGATCGGGTAATCCCGCATGAGCGTCCAGATTACCAGAAATTACAGTGACGTCTTCGACGGGTTCTTCAGCTCTGAGGACGGCAACGAGATTAACCGCGTCAACACGCTCAAAGCGGCTCACTACGTCGACGTTCACGGTATTGCCGATGTATTCTAGAATTGAGGGCTCCGCAGCCAGCCGTGGGAACGGAAGGGGGCCTGAAGATACCACCCCTTCGAAACGATCTAGTATCGCGTCCCAGTCTGCCGAATTTAGTCCCCGAGAATCCGTGATAATCAGTGCTTTCAGGCCAAGCTGAGCGTACCGAATGACGTTGAATCCGTAGTCTGGAACAAAAGCATTAGGTGCCGCATCCAAGACCCCGATTTTTCCGGAAAGAGATTGAGCATTACGTATCAGATCCGTGGTGATCGCCACCAGTTCGCCAGTTACGCCTCCTTCAGGTGTGGTCGTGGGGGTCAGGTAATTCGGAAAGACTGGGAATAGTTCGACTGCTTGATCTATGAGAGACCCGGATGAATCTAACACGCTGAAGCGGGTATGTTCGAGAAGAGGAGACACACCCTTGAACGGTTGAGTCAGGACCTCATATCCCGCATCACTGAGTCGAGAGGTTACGTAGTCCACTGTTTTGTCATAGCCGTTTTGGCCTGGAAGTCGTGATCCGAAATTCAGGATGGTTTTTTGAGTGGCCTCGATTTTCGAAGCTGTGATGGATTCCACTAGGGCTTTACCATCGTAGTCCGAAAGGGGCTTTGGAGGAGGGACATACGGTGCTGCTGGGAATAGCCCACTTCCTAGACCATAGGCTGCAAGGAGAAAGAATGCGGCGGTTCCCAGTGTTCCAAGCAGGGGTATGAGTCCGTTTGTCGATGATGTTGTTTCGTTCATCTAATCCTATTTTTAGAACGGTTGGGATAGAGTAGACCCGACCATACCGTTTTGATAGAGACCCGTGGCTATTAAATTATAAACCAAAAAGCTGAGGATTGTTCCGGTGATGATTCCCAGCGCAAAGGGCTTCAATGCGCGACGCACCGTTCCTGCGCCACCCAGCTTTAGAACGAGCAGACGCACCACCCAGGCCGCGAATAGTGCGCCCCAGGCGCTTTGTGCCATGTCTGTTAGCCCGAAAAGGTAACCCATCGGGTGCATCCAAAATCCCGCGAAAATCTGCCTTATGATCGTCAGAATTGTGACAGTGAGTGCACCAAAGATCATCGATATATCGGAGCCTGTGAGTCCCGCTTTTGCGGGTTCGTCCCCGGCTGCGATTGCGGCTTGGTTCGAGGCTATCAAGTTAGTGGCAGTTTCCATCCGCAACAAGGGCGCTTCAATTTTTTGAAAATGAGCTGTATACTCACCAAAGTTTCGCACATTCAGAACACCGACTGAATTTCCAGAATTGATCATAAACCACCCGCCTACAACGAGGGAACATACAAAGGCGAAAGTGATCGAGACTGGGACATGCCATCGCTTAACCCTCTCGCGCTTTGCGAACTCTAGAAATTCTAGCTGAACGCCTGACAGATTCAAAAAGCCAAAAGCGAATATGAGTGCTGAGAGTAAGATAGCGACCGTAGCCTCTGGAACTGGGAAGATAGCAAAATTCAAGGCCAGAGGGACTAATAAACTACCTTTACTCTTAGACAAAAAAGTCATTGCCGTCGGAATCCCGCATTCAGCTCGCATTTTGGCCGCTACGAAAAAGAAGGACATAAACACCACAAAAAGCCACAACATGTGGAGGGGGGATAGACCAAAAACCATCGCCCATACGCACATACAAATCAGACTCAATATGAGGGCAAAGTAACCACTGCGATAGCCGACAGTCTCTTCATTATCTGAAGTCACTCCGCGCAAAGCGTCTTTCAATGTTTGGATGAGATACTTCCTCAGCAGGATCACGGTGATTAAAGCATACCCGAGTATGCCCCCCGAGAGCTGTGCGGTAACATAAGGGTAACGCTTATCGGTAGCCAACCCAGTAGACTCACCAAACCAATACTGCAGCCGAAAAAAGAGAAATCCGACGACGAAGCTGATCAATACATTCAGCTCCATCAGCAAGCCGATTCCAAAAGCAAGAGCGAAAACTGAAAATGTAATCCTGTTCCAGGTTTCTCCCCATGCCGAATTACTGAGGTATGACGCAATTGAAATATTAAACCTGAAGGTAGGAAAGCTACTACTGAAGGCATTTAGAGCCTGACTCGAACAATAGACGAGCGCCAAGACGACGCCGGCAATAAACAGTTTATTTGTCCAGAGCGGTTGACGTTTTCCGCTGTCATCAGTGTAAACTGTATTGCTCAAAAATGAATCTCCAATCGCCATCATGGGCAAAGGGAACCGCTCGTTGTCGACCCATTGGCGGCGCAAAATCACGCACATGCCAAAGGAGCCAATCATGAAGATGCCCACAAAACTGCCCCATGACAGGAGGGGCTTTGACCACATCGACCAATCGATGTTGTAAACTGCCAATACGTACAGGCCTTCCGGAGAGGCGAAGAACGACGGGCGCTTATTGATCGCCTCGGTGCGGTTTTTATCGATGGCTGCGTAAGCTTCAGAGTCTGTGATCGGTTTCGCTGTGAAGAACGATTCCAGGGCCGTTACGTTTAGGAACCGTGGATTGCGGACTTCTATGGTTCCGGCGCCGCGTTTCCTCATGCGCACAGTAATGGTCTCCTGGGTCGTTTCTGAGATGCTCAACCCCCACTTCCCCTTTCTTTCGAAAGACTCAAGTGAGAACGCGCTCTCAGTAGTGTCACGCGTGGCGCGGATGATTTCAGTCGCGCGCGTCTCGTTGTCGTCAGCGAAGTAAGAGACTTCAAATAGAGATCCCGGCTGCATGCCTATAGCGCGGATGTCCGCGTAAAAGAAATAGGTACTGCCGAAGCTCAGGTTTTCGTCGTCGAGTGGAATGGTATAGGTAACCTGTTGTTCGCGCTCATCGTCTGGCCCGCCAAACGTCAACAGGGTCTCATCGCTTAGTTTTTGAATACCTATATCAGACGTATTACTTAGCTGTGCGTTCTCGAATACATCTGGGCCGTAGGGAAGCATACGTTCATCTAGAACCGTTAAATAATCGAGTGTGTCCGCCTGCCTGGTTATTCCAGCAAGTACACCCGGAATCGTTCGCCAAAAGCCGTGCGTGCACAGAGGGGCCGCTATCAAAAGCATGTATGTGAAGCATACCATCTCCGGTTTTGAGAGAAGTTGCTTTTTTAAAACAAGCTGTGCCAAGCCACTCGCCAGCAAAAGAGCGAAGACCACAGAGAAAACTGCTGTCGAGATGGCTTCAGTTCCTGCGGATCGATCCCAATTAACAAGGACACCAGCTACCTGAGTAATCGCTGCTACGAGCGCGATGCCGCAGGCGGAGAGTAGGATCGATTTAAAGGTGAGGCCAGAATTTTTAGGGTTTGGCGATGAAGTAGGTTGGGGTGACATGGGTTGATTTCACACGTGCGTTCAGGAATCGTAGAAAAGCTGGCGCAGTCTGAAAAAGTTACGGCGTGCGAAAATTTAGATTGGTAGAGAGACAGAAGCCCTGAGGAAAAGTCTTCGATTCCAAAACAATCAAACCACTTGGGTCAAGCGGTTTGATGCGGTTTCAAAGTAGATGGGTGTAATTGATCTGAAGGGGAGTATTCCAGGTCGATTTTGGTTCCCACTATATTTCTGTCTATTTTTGGCTTCGATTGAAATTAAAACAGTCAACCTCCAGCGTCTCGGCGCCCCACGTGGTAATCCTTAGAAGACCTTCTTTCTAGCCAATCTTGAAGCGCCATGTCGCCCAGGCGAGGGTGGCAATCGAACTGATAGGCATTGCGATTGCCGCAATGAGGGGGTGCATATAGCCAATTGCGCACAGGCTAATTGCCATTAGGTTGTAGATGACTGCCAACACTAAAACCTGAGTCGACGTCCGATCACGCAGTGCCCCCAGCCTAAGAAGATCAGGTATGCCTCGTAGGCTACGTCCAAAGAAAAAGAAATCGGCACTGCCCTCCAAAATGCTGCGATCAACGGCTGGTGTGCCTGTGCATATGGCCTGGTCGATTGCCAGACGATCATTCGCTCCGTCGCCGATCATCATAGCAGATCCGGGAGCATTTTCTTCGATCCATGCCGCTTTTGTATCAGGAGTGCAACGGGCACGACTCAGTCCAGGATTGATACCTAGGTGATCTGCAATTTTCGCAACCCGCTCATCAGCATCACCGGAAAGCAGGGCAACCGTATGTCCGGAAGCCTGGATGGCTTCGATAGATTCGCGTGCGTCATCGCGGATGTATTCGGCGAAGCAAAAGCCTGCGACCCATTGGCCGTTTTGCCTCAAAACGACCTGAGCGTCGCCGCGTTGATTTTTTGGGGCTGTTTCATGGAAAGGAGCCCAATCTTGTCTGCCCAGAGAAACGACTCCCAGCTGCTGATCGCGGACCCATACCCCCTTGCCGATGCTTTCAGGGATGTGTCCCAGATGTTCTGTTCCACTCAACTGAGGGAAACTGCCCAGCAATGCCTGTTTGAGCGATCGGGCGGTGGGATGCGGATTCGTCTGCACGAGATGAAACAATACTGTACGTATCTTAGGTTCCAACTGGCCTAAATTCTCAGGATTCTTCAGTAGAGGCGTATCGAGAGAGAGCGTGCCTGTTTTGTCGAAAACGATGGTTTTAACGCGATTCAACTTCTCCCAAATTCCCTGGCTTTTAATGAAAACACCGCGTCGTCGCAAAGCCGTGATTGCCAGTTCATCGATGAAAGGCAGCGTGACGCCAAGGGCGCAGGGGCAACTGACCACTAACACGGATAAGGCGACTTGGAAGCCGGTGAGCACAGAGGCACCACTGGCTAACCACGCCGATCCTGAAAATACCGCTATCATGAGCACAACGCCAATATACCAAGTCAAAATCTTCTGGAGGCGCTTATGGTGGAAGGCGGTGCGTTCCGAAGCCAGTAGTTTTGCCAGCGTGCTGTGTTGCCAATCCTCTTTGGCTCTTACGCGCAGTGGGCGTAGGCTCACGAGTTGGGCACCCGCTGGGAGGGGCGTGCCCCGCTTCCAAAGCACAGGCTCAGCCTCGCCGTTGATCCATTCAAGGCTTACTGTGGTCGCTGCGTCTAAAAGATCAGCGGTCACGGGATTGATCTTTCCCGGCTCCAGAATATAGCTCGCTTCTGAACGAATGGATTCCGCTGGTAAGCTTTCCCCGTCACGTGAACCGCCCAGAGCGATCACCGAGTCGGGCTTGATATCCTGCTTCCTCAAATGCCGTTGATTGTGCTCAATCGCCGCTTCTTGCAACCAGCGGCCCAACAGCATCAAAAAGACAAAAGTGGCCACAAAATCGAAGTAGACTAGATCCTCAAAGCCACTCAGCCAACCTATCATAGAGCCAATCCAAGCAGCAGTCAGCCCAAGCGCGATGGGGAGATCCATGTGTAAAATGCGATGCTTTAAACCTTGGACTGCCCGATTGATAAAGAGGCTTCCGCCCACCGCTAGGCTACACGCCGCGAAAAGTGCGGCCAAAATGGAGAATAAGCGGGCAAACTGAAAATCTGCATCCATGCCCAAATAGCTCGGTAGCGTAAAGAGCATGGTATTGAGCAAAAGGAATCCGCATACACCGATTCGGGTAATGAGTCCCTGGGTAGCTTTCGAGCGTTCATCTGGATCATCAGCTGGGGGAGCCAGCCCATAACCGATCTGTATGATGCTCTCTGCGAGGCGAATGGCATCTAAAGCGCCACGCTCCCAAGAGATACAGATATCTCCCGTCTCTGCCTGAATATCGATATCGACCGTGCCCGGTTGGTCGCGAAATACCTGTTCGATTAGCCAGATACAGCCTACACAGGAAATGCCAATTAGCCTGCATCGTGTCTCACAGATGCCTGCTCCGTTTTTTTCAGCCTCCTCGATCAGCTTCGCAAACCAAGCAAGATCTCCCGGTTCGAAGACTCTTGCCCCGACGGGTGGCATAGCCGCGCTACCTTTCAAGCTATAAAAATGACCCCAATCATGACCTGAAATGATGTGGCTCACATAGGAGCACCCCTCACAGCAATAATGGTCATCCTCGTGGTGCGCCTTGAATTCACTGCCGCAGTGTTTGCAGGTCCGCATTTTCCCCTCCGGTCTCTGCCTGGGAAGCGTTGGTGATGGAATAGCCATTACTCAGCGTTTTGTTCTGACGTGACCGAATGTGCAAGCGGGACGGTTTGCGTCGGGTTGTCGCGCGCGATTTGGATCAGAAAATACCAGGCCACCGAGACGACGAAAAACGCTAGCACTACGGGCACCCAAAGCGTGAGTTGAAAGCTCTTATTCTTGAGGGTTGTCTCTGCGGTTGCCTGCTTCATCTGAATTCATTTTGAAAAAGCGTGGGTCTGGCCCCACGAAGTGAATCTCTCTTTCTGAAATTACCTCTCCGGAGCCATTTTCGAGCGTGACGCCCAGCTCGAACTCTCCGGTGAACGCAGCCTTATCAAGTGTCACAATAATTGGATGGATCACTTCAGCCATCGGTTCTACGGCAAACGGGGTGCCTGCGCCCATTACCGAGACGTTTGCAGCATCAGTCTTCACCATAACTGTGTAGTCTCGGACCAAGTTTTCCTTGTTGATCACCCTGACGAAGAACTGGTTTCGGACCACAGACTCATCGATGATGTAGGGTGCGCCGCCCATACGATTGATAGCCATGTAGGCCGGTTTAATTTGGGTAGCAGCAACGGTCATTGCAGTGACACCGAGCAGCATGAAAAAAGCATAGAGAAATACCCGTGGCCTGATGAAGCGGCGCTTTTTACCCTGTAGTCCGTTGTAAGAGTCGTAGCGCACCAGTCCAGGTGCGCGGCCAGACTGCTTCATCATATCATTGCAGGCATCCACGCAGGCAGCACAGCCGATACACTCGATTTGTAATCCCTGGCGAATGTCGATGCCGGTGGGACATACATTCACGCAGCGATTACAATTGATGCAGTCGCCCAATCCCTGCGCGCGCAGCGGCCCACGGGGTTCGCCGCGTTTTTCATCATAGCCCACCACCAGCGTGTCATCATCGACCAGCGCGGATTGGAGCCGACCATAGGGGCAGATGATGAGACAGAGCTGCTCGCGAAACCACGAGAAGTTAAAGTAAATGATCCCCGTCGCTACAAACATGAACACGAATGCCTGCCAATGCTCATCCGGCCCCTCCGCCATCCACGCATAGAGCTGCGGGATTGATAGAAAGTATGATAGAAACAGGTGGGCGATCAACGAGGAGACGAACAGAAAAATACCGTGCTTCACGAGGCGTTTCGCGATTTTCTGCGGAGTCCATTTACTCTTTTCCAGACGCCGACGAGCGCGGGCATCCCCATCGATCCAGCGCTCAATGCGACGAAAAATATGTTCCAAGAAGATGGTCTGCGGGCATGCCCAGCCACACCAAATTCGACCAAATAGCGCCGATAACACATAGAGCGAAAAGGCCAGCCCAGTGATAAAGAAGAAAGCCATCCACACATCCTGCGCGGCGAAGGTTAGGCCGAAGAGATGGAAGCGCCGGTTCAGTACATCGAGAAACACCGCCGGGTAGCCGCCGATCTGAATCCACGGTAGGGCCGCGTAGATAGCAATCAGGCCGACAGCAGAAATGCGGCGCGCCCATGTGAATTTCCCCCTGACATCCGACGGATGGAGGAAAAACCGTGACCCATCCTGCCGAATCGTTGTGACCGATTCGCGTATCGGACTGTTCGCTCGACGGCGCCTAGGGGGTTGCCTGTCGATCGGCGCGATCATGAGTCAGAGGGTGCAGGGTCGAGCGCAGCTGCCTTCAGTTGCTCGGCACCGTTTTTACTCAGGATAAAGGCAACGGTTTGAGCAATGCGCTTCTGGCCAAGGAGAGATCCCCAAGCCAGCATGCCTTTGTCGAGGACACCGTTGTGGATGGTGTAATAAATCTCAGACGGGGCTGCCCCATGGAGCCACTCCGCATCCACCAGGCTCACCCCAGTCAAAGAACCTTCGAGATTTGCCCCGTGGCAGGACACGCAATTTGAGCTAAATATCTCCTGGCCAGCTTGGACAAAGGTCGGGTTGCCACTCATTTGCCAGAAGAGTGCGTCGTCGGTGATGTCGATCGAGTTCTCCAGCCGTATCGCTTCAACACGGGCAAGCTCAGTATCGATGCGATGGTGCTCCGATTGCCCAACGCTGAACGTGTGCTGAAATAGCCAGTAGACGAGGGAAAAGACAATCGCCCCATACAGCGTGGTGAGCCACCAGCGCGGCAGCTGCTGGTCAAACTCTTGAATGCCATCGTAAGCATGCTCTTTTAAAATCACGCCTTCGGGCACATCCTCGGGGCTCAGCAGATTTGCGTGTTCCTCGGTTTCCTTTTGATTACTCATCGTTTTGTTTGATTTTGGCGGAGACGCTAGCTTGGTCCGACTCGAGTGGCATCAGGCTCATCTTCTTAACGAAGGGCTTCTTGAAGCAGAGTGCTCGTATGGCGATAATGAGGAAGACCCCAAAAGTGAGGCAGAATGCCACCACGGGGATCCCCGCCGTCCAAGTATCGTAAATAATGCGTTTGAACATGGTGTGTTACTGTTTGGAAGGAATGGAGTTTTGTGAGACCTCGGCGGTGACCTCTTCGTAGGCTCCCAGCTTTTGAAGGTAGGCGATCATGGCGACGATCTGCTTTTCGGGTTCAATGAAGATACCTTCAGCTTCGAGCCCAACACTGATCTCATTGGCCTGCGTCATGAAATCGGCGCGGATTTCTTCCTCGGTCAGGTCCTCAGGGTAAGGGACGCCCAAGGTGCGGAGTACCGCTATTTTTTTGGGCAGTGCGTCGATGTCGGCGGCCTTTTCAAAGAGCCAAGGATAGGCCGGCATGTTGGATCCTGTAGAAAGTTCGCGCGGATCGAGCATGTGACGAAAGTGCCAAGCGTCGGAACGCAGGCCGCCCTCGCGCGCCAGGTCTGGACCGGTTCGTTTGGATCCCCATTGATACGGATAGTCATAGATCGATTCGCCGAGCCTAGAATAGCCTCCCGTCATGGGGTCCCCGCCGTAACGGAGTACGTCGGGGACAATCGTGCGAATCATCTGCGAGTGGCAGTTGTAACAACCCTCAGCGACTTAGAGATCGCGGCCGGCTAACTCGAGCGCCGTGTAGGGGATTTGGCGGCGGCCCTCGATGCTACTACCTGTGTGGAGCGTGACCGTTGGGATAATCTGCACCGCACCACCAATTGCTGCAGCGATGATGGTCAGAACAGAGAAAGACAAGCTCTTGGCTAAAAGTGCATCATACCATTCCTGCCATTTCGCACCGGACAGTTTGAAATGGACGATCGTTATCATCGCCAAGGTCGTGGTGAGCATAGCGCCTATGATAAACCAGAGACCGCTCCCTAACATCATACATCCAGTTACGATCATTGCGCCCGTGTAGACGACCGGGGCATTTAAGAAGCTGTTGAAGCGCTTCTTGGGCTCATCTTCAACCACGCGAGTCACCTCGGTCGTGCCATTAACCGGTGTTGCCCCGGCGATGGTACGGAAAAGGTTATAGCCCATCATGAAGAAACCGATCAGGTAGAGCCCACCTCCGATAGCGCGGAGGCGCATCGGAGCTCGAATGGCGTTGAGGGTCTCAACAAAGTCGGGGTGGGCCAGCACCGTGCCGTCTTCTATGGTTGCATTGAGCATCAGTCCTTGAGTGATGCCGGAGACCCACATAGCCGCGACGTAGAGCAGAATGCCGATCATCCCGACCCAGAAGTGCATGTTGGCTAATGCGGTTGAGAAGAGTGGGCGATTCCACAGGCGTGGAGCCAACCAGTAGAACATCCCTGCCGCCATAAAGCCATTCCAACCCAAGGTGCCACTGTGCACGTGCCCGATCGTCCACTCGGAGTAGTGGGAGAGAGCATTGACCGATTTGATAGAGAGCAACGGTCCCTCAAACGTCGCCATGCCGTAGAAGGTCACGCCGGCGGCGAAGAATTTTACTACGGGATCGGTCCGCAGTTTGTCCCAGGCGCCACGGAGGGTCAGCAGACCGTTCAACATCCCCCCCCAAGAAGGCGCCCAGAGCATCAGACTGAAGAGCATGCCCAGAGATTGGAGCCAGTTCGGCAATGAGGTGTTCAGGAGGTGATGCGGCCCAGCCCAGATATATATGAAGACGAGCGACCAGAAGTGAATGACCGATAACCGGTAAGAATACACTGGGCGTCCTGCCGCCTTGGGCAGGAAGTAATACATGATGCCAAGGATGGGTGTTGTCACGAAGAAGGCCACAGCATTGTGCCCATACCACCACTGCACCAATGCGTCCTGAACGCCTCCGAAAATTGGATAGCTATGGAGCAGACTGGTGGGAATCGACAAGTGATTGACGACGTAGAGCATCGTCACCGTGACGATGGTCGCTATGTAGAACCAGAGGGCGACATAGAGTGTCTTCTCTTGACGCTTCGCGAGGGTCCAAAAGAAGTTGAGAGCGAAGACGACCCAGATGCCCGCGACGGCGATATTTATGGGCCAGATCAGCTCCGCGTACTCTTTACCCCGGCTGTAGCCAAGAGGCAGTGTGATCGCCGCTGCCACGATGATTGCCTGCCAGCCCCAGAAGTGGACCTTTGTCAAAAAGTCGGAGGCGAGTCGGGCGCGACATAGGCGTTGGGTCGAGTAGTAGACCCCAGCAAACATCATGTTGCCCACAAACGCGAAAATTGCGGCATTGGTATGCAGGGGCCGCAGGCGGCCATACGTCAGCCATTCCATACCGAAGTTGAGCTGCCAGAAATTGAGCTGTGACGCGATTAAGACTCCGGCTGCCATTCCCACCAGGCCCCAGACAACCGAGGCAATCATGAAAAGACGCACGGCTGTATCGTCATATTCGACGACGGCGCGCTCTAGTTGTGGCGGCGCGGGGCGTCGACCGGTGTCTCCGCCATGAACGGGCGTAAGGCTTCTTGTTCCGGAATGCGGTGCCTGGATTGTTTGGTTTCCCTCAAAAAAAGTAGCAGGAAGAACCCCGCCAGCAGGAGACTCAGAAACACTGTTAAGAGGATGACTTCCACGGTTTGGATTCGATGACTGGTTCATTGTTCAGCAAAAGGGCAATCTGCGCGCTCGGCCCGGAGTGTGCAGAGCTCGATGTCTTGGCGCAGCGTCGAGACGAGAGCTTGTTGGATGAGGTCCATGCAGGCGTCTTGATCGTTGTCAGAAAACTCCTCATCGCTGTCCCAGCCGTTGTTGAAGATACTGCGGAACGCCCGGTATCCTGAGCTGTAAAGGTCGATGCAGACCCGACCGGCCAGGTTGTTATCCGAACAGGTTGACGTAATGCCGATGAACTGGTCGAAATGTGGACGGTCGAACCATTCGCTGATGGCTCCTTTCGATGTGATATGTGCGGTAATTGCCTCAAAAGCTCCACTGAGATAACTCACGGTAACCGTACCATGGAGCGCCGGCTGAGTTTCTACGAGAGCCGTGGGCTTGCACGAATGGCCCTTGAGCGACGCACAAGCCCCGCCACAGGTGCAGTCCTTTTCCTCATGGGAGTGCTTTGTCTCAGGAATGGGTAACTCAAGATCAGTCAGCCAGGTTTCTATGATCTGATCTTTGTTGTCGTTTAAATATTCTACTAGTTTTGCACGCATGGGACAACTATCCCAGAATCTGCGTGCGTTTTTCTCCGCAATTTGGGATGAATTCTGCGCATATTTTCGCTTTCATCCGCCGAATTAGACTACTAACGCACAAACACTTAGCTTCCTCTCCACAGCTATGGCCTCCGAAGTCCTCATTCAGAAAGAAAACTCCAGCGATGACGCACCCTTGGCGCGCAAGACGCGCGTTAAGGTAAAAAAGCTCGAGGCATCGCAGCTCTATAAAGACTACGAGGAGGCCTTTCATCGGGTGACGGATCTACCCATGGGAATTCGCCCCATGCAATCTTACGACAACGTGCTCAATCAGAAGCGCGGCTCGAGTCCGTTTTGCCAGCTCATGGGACAGTTTAACGAGGGCTGTGCTCAGTGCGTGCGTATGCAGGCAAAGCTTGAACAGACCGCCGGACTGAAGCCGAAGTCTCTGCATTGCTTCGCTGGACTCTGTGACACTGCCGTTCCAATCCGCGTGGGGGAGAAGATGATCGCCTTTTTGCAGACCGGCCAAATTCTCCTCCATCAGCCCAATCGTGAGGAGTTTAGCAGGATCACCCAACAGATTTTGGCATGGGGTGCGCAGGTAAATCTCAAAACGCTAGAGGAAGCCTACTTCCAGACGCGTGTTTTAGATGAAGATCAATATAAGGCGATGATCCAACTCCTCTCTACCTTCGCGGAACACCTAGGCGCCATCAGCAACAGCATCGAAATCGACGAGTCTGCGACCGATCCCGAGATCGTAGCCAACGCCAAACACTACATCATGGATCGCTATCACGAGCCACTCTCCCTCGACGAAGTAGCGGCCGCCGTGAACACTTCCACTCGCCACTTCTGCAAGGTCTTTAAAAAAGCAACGGGTATCACCTTCACCGACTACCTGGCTCGCGTTCGTGTAGAAAAAGCAAAAAACCGCCTCCAAAATCCTCACGTCCGCATTAGCGAGGTGGCATTCGACGTCGGCTTCGAGTCGCTCTCACAGTTTAATCGCTCGTTCAAACGCATCACGGCCGTCTCACCCAGTGCGTATCGCAAAAAAATGGGTGGTGCGGCGTAGGGACTTATGGATTTTACCCAAGTAATTGGAAAAGTCTGCAAAACGTTGGATGAGCTGGAAGTTCGCTATGCGCTCATTGGCGGCTTTGCGATGGCGCTCCGTGGGGTTCAGCGTGCTACTACCGATCTGGACTTTATCCTATTCCTTGATGATCTCGAACGTGCTGATTCGGTGCTAACGTCTTTCGGCTATAACCAAGTCTTTCATAACGAAAACGTTTCCCACTATCAAGCGAAGGATCAGGAGTTCGGACGTATTGACCTGCTTCATGCCTTTCGAGCGCCGACTCTGGGTATGCTAGATCGAGCAGATCGTGTTGCCGTCATTCCTGGCGTTGATCTACCCGTGGTCCAAATCGAAGATATAGTTGGGCTCAAGGTTCAAGCGGCAAAAAATGACCCGGTGCGTGGTATGCAAGATTGGGCCGATATTGAAACGATGATGAAGGAAGCAAGGCGTTTGAACAATGAGCCAGATTGGGAGTTGCTTCAGAGTTATTTGTCTCTCTTTCAACAAGAGGATCGTCTAGCCTGGTTGAAGAATTGGTATGGCGAAGCTCAGTGAAGAAGAGAAAAAGGCGTTCATCGAACTTTCCGAACGTGGTTATGTTCAATCGACCGAAGAAAAGCGTCCGCTCACTTTTGAGAATACACCGGAAGGCCGCGCTCGCTATGTTCGTTGGGCCACCGAAATGGCTAAATTCTATAAAGGCGAAAAGCCGGTCCGTTTTGTGGGTAATGAGTGGAAGCTTTAGTTCGGTGGAGCGGAGCAGTCCTAGAATGGCACGGCGTTTCGGATTGTGTCATTCCGATCTATCGAACGGCCGGGCAAGCCATGCGATCAAGCCTTCGAGTTCGGCGCGGTTGAGCGCATCAGCGAAGGGGCGCTCAGTAGGAGTGCCTGCCAGTGGGAAAAACGCGCTCGTGGCGTAGGCGATCCAACGTGCTTCAGTCGCTGGGTCTTTTACCGCTGCTCCGCTTACCATAGCTTCGTGGAGAATTACTTCGATAGTTAGGAGAAATCGTTTCTGTGCGATGCCCAGCGTTTCGTTTGCGTGCCGGATTACCGCTTCTGCAAGCTCAAGGGGTCCCCTGTCGTTCCCTCCGAAGGGTTGCCATAAATCATAGAGCCCCAGTAAATATCTGGATAGTTTATCGGCCGGCACATGATGGCTTTCCAAGACCGTTTGTGCCATCGCTGTATGTTGATCTGCAAAGGCATAGGCGACAGCTCGTATCATTGCGACCTTGTCACCATAGTAGACGTAGAACGTCCCGGTCGCGACCCCGGCACGTGCGGCGATTTCTTTCACCGTGGCACCGCGCACTCCCTTTTCAAGGAATAGCTCAACAGCGGCCCGCATCAGTGCTTGCTCTTTCTCAGTGGCTCGCGGGCGTACCATGTTTGCTTTGACGATAGATGAAAAGTGGGAGACTGAAGGCTAGGCTACCGACGAAGGAGAGTACCAAATACAGACTCACCTGTATCCAGGATCGGGTGAGGCGGTAGACCTGCCAGAGGAAGACTCCTAAAAGCATCATCGCTTCGATCATAAAAGCCAGAGCGATCGGATTACGCAGCGCTGCCTGATTCAGTTCAGGCGCCGTGATGGCGTAGTAGACATAGAGTCCATTCGGTCCAACGAGAGCGAGGATCGCAAGGATCAGAAAGACCGTCGGGCTTCCAAAGTTCAGCGTGCTAGATAATGAACGAGATGGAGTGTATTGAATTTTAATAACTGAATATTCACTAAACAATATTCAATTTAAAACTCAAGTCAATGAAGGAGGAACTAATTAATTACTCTATTTTTGGGTCACTACGGAGTTAATCCGGGATTATGCGATTGTTGTGATTTATTGCATAATCCGGGTTTAATCTGGATGGAGAGCGCCGACACCGCTCCGAACAATACACCACATTTTCCCAGTCTTTTGCCCATTTCTTTCGCCAAGTAAACGAGCGCTTGCATACCGGACAGACTTTAGACGGGAGATGCGCTTTCTTTCTCTGCTTGGGCATCGTCGATTTAAGTGGGGAACACTCCAGATTACTCGGTGAAATGGACTCTCAAAGCTTCAATCTCCACACCGCCGATCGCCAGCTCGCTCTCCATCCAGGTCAACACATTGCCATATTGGCGCTCAATGTGATCGATCGCTGCCTCAATCATCTCTTTCGGAGCGCCGAGCAGAATAGCCTGCATGTCTTGAGGTAGGTCTTTTATGAATGACCACGAGCTATCATCGCGTTCGAGTAGGGATTGCAGGAGGAAATGCATAGGCAAAGCTGCTTCTGTGAGATGATAGTCCTCGATAACCGTTTCCCGAGGCACACCCAGAGCGGTCAACAGCAGAGCGCAGAGAATCCCTGTCCTGTCCTTGCCCGCGGCGCAGTGGACGACTACGCCCCGTTCAGGTTGAGCCAGGAGCTCATCGACTAGGTGCTTGAATCGATTTCCAAATTTATCGGGCAGTTGAACATAGAATGCGCGCATGAACGCGATAAGGTCTGCCGTGTTTGGGGGGCCGTGGTCGAAGAACTTCCGGAAAGAATCCTCGTGCATCTCGTAATCCCACTCGGCAACCTGCACACCGCGCATAGCCCAGCCACTCGGGGTTTTCGACCGCTCGGCATTCCCTCTCAAGTCACATGCGAAGCCCACACCCAGTTCGGCTAATTTGGCCCAATCCCCATCCGTCAATCGATGTGGCGAACCTGACCGAAACAGACGCCGCCAAACGACACGCCGCCCATCCTCGGTCGCGTAGCCCCCCAGATCGCGAAAGTTGATGCCACCATCAAGAGATAAAATGCGCGTAGACATAAAGACTCTAGGATTATCCACCGCTCCTTCTTTATCAAACACGTAGGCTTTACGCCCACACAATGGCCCCATCACTGCGTATTATTTGGGAGCCCAATTTTATCCCGCATGTTTTTAAGCGAGTGGGGTGATAGATAATAATGAGGAAGTTAATCAGCGGCTAAGTTGATTGCGATCAGATTTCCCTCGCCTCCAGCAATGCCCTGGCGGTGGTCGAGAGCTCGGAGAAGAAGATGGCCATGGGCATAGACCGGTGTTGTCGGGTTTCTGGTGGTTCCTTCAAAATGCCATTCTGCTAGCGGCTTTAGGCCTCCCTGGGGCAGTAAATGCGCGATTTCTAACCGATTGCCTAGAAACCAAGCAATAAGAGTCTTGCCAGCGATGATGTATTCGGCCTCGCCCTTATACATGTTCATGTTGTCCTCAAGGATGAGATCGTTGCGCCAGTAAGTCTCCAACTCTCGATAGGGAAGCTCGTTTAGGTTTTTGGGTAATGCTGCTACCTGTTCTTTAAGTTCAGGACTTTTTTTAAGCATATGGATTGGACGAGGAGTGTAGTGAGATAGGTCAGAGCTCGACCACATTAGAGAACCAGAGTCGATATCATAGGCCTGGAATTGCCGCACGCCATCTCGCCGAGGAGCCACTTGATGATTGGGTCCTTTCTCTGCCCAGCGATTGAAACGATCAAAGCGCGCATCAAAGGCATAAAATATTCCTTCGTGCACGATGTGGTCGCCTTGCCACGAAATGACATCCGGTGTGTCCCAAACTAAGGTAGCCTTACCATCTTTAACCTCGAAACAATAGGTGCGGCTCCCCTTCTGGCCATACCACAGCCATAGTTGGTTAATCACACGGTTTCCTGAGATCAGCGGTAGACGATTCGTGTAAAAATAAGAAAAGGGCTTTTTATCGTACTCGATACCATGTGGGTTTGGTAATTCTGCGCGCACATCGAACACCCACGCTATTTCTCCAGAGTCAGCTCTCAGTCCTTGCACGTAGCGTCCGTTGGGCACCACGATGGTTTCAACGCCATCGATCACGCCTACATTGATGCTAGTTTTGGTCGTGCGGAAGCCACCGCTTAAGGGTTTAGAGCTCCATATGCGCTCTCCATTGGATGGGGAGAAGGCAGTTACCATCAGAGAATATTTACCCTTTGGATTGTCGGGGTCTCCACATTGATAATTGACTACGATCTTGTCGCCATCAACCAGCAGAGGAGAGCACCAATTGCCACCTTTACCCCGGATTTCCGACAAGCCAAAATCGCGCAAATCGTGCTGCCAATACCGCTCACCCGTTTCGGCATCAAAACACCCCAAATGCCCATCAAAAGTGTGAGCATATACACGCCCATTGTGGACAAGAGGAGTCGTGCGATCGCTGTAAAGAATCGACACATAGGAATTCTGCGTCATGCGTTGCGTCCATATGCGCGCGCCGTCTTTCAAAGCGAAGCACTGCAGGTATACAGCTCCTTGATAAACAAGGCTGCCGGAAAACTTCAGGTGATTTCCTTCGCTGTCTAACCATCGATTGTCTTTTTGAAGGACATCCATTTCCTTAGGAGTGATCCCGTCGGATAGATCCGCATCCTCACGCCACGCACCCAACACATAAACGCGATCTCCCACCACAGAGACGGGTGATTGCCCCAAACCCGCATATGCTTGCCACGCAATGTCTGGCCTGTCTTCGGACCATGAGACCGGTCCAGGGTCTTCAGGTGTGAAATTATGGCGTAATGGTCCGGCTTCTTGCGGCCAATCAGATGCACAGAGAGAAGCCAAGCAAAACAGAATAAACAGCAAAGCGGTGATTAAGGATTTCATATAGCGTGTGAAATTGAGCAGTGGGATAGCTACTCGTTTTGGGATAATACAAACCTGATACCTGGCACCGATACTGTGTTCGAGATCAGACATGTTGAAGTAACAAAGCAAACCTGATTATGTTACAGTCACCACAAGGCCTCTGTTCTCTTGTGGTGTTACTGCCTGTGAAGGCCAGAGCCGTCTAGGGCGTGCCTCTATGACGCCGATTACTCTTTGTCGTTTTTGATGTCAGTGTCGTCATCAAAAGTCAGTTTATCAACGAACTCACTCTGCATCTCACGGATATGTTTCGGGACTTTGCCGCCTTCCCGTTCTCTCAGAATGATTTCAGCTTGTACGCCAAAACATCCTCTGATTTTTCCATCAGGTAGCTCGATCGTCCAATCATCGAGATCTGCAACCGGGAATGTCACACTTTCCGGTATCCAGCCGAATTGAGAGATGGGGTTTGTCTCTATATCCGCGACAATTTCAGCCTCATCAAAGCTCATCACATAGCCCCAAATCCGTTCAGTCTGATCCGTATCAGTCTTAAACGGATATTTTACGCGGATCGGCAGGCTTTCTCGAACAGCGAGTTCGGTAGCCTCTTTAAAGGTGGACACCGCCATTGCGCGGGCTTTCACGTTAAGTGGATCGTCAGGATCAATCCACATTCCTTTGCGGCGTTGTCTGAGAAGGCCCCAGACAATGAATAAGATCATCACGATGGTGGGGATACTGTATTTGAACCAGTCCATATGGGTATAAAAGCAGTTTAAATCAGGAAGCTCACTGTCGAGTGATAACGGGCGTTTCCTAAAGACGATAACGACTCAGAAAAACAGCGATTAATTCGTCTTTGAGGGGCTTGAGGTCGTCGTCATCAAAAAGTGTGCCACATAGGGCGGGGAAGGTGATCATACCTTCTACCAGTCCGCAGAATATCTTCGTCGCGAGCTCGGGATCATCGGTCTTGATCCGATCATCCTGGATGGCGGCACGCAACCACGCTGTGAGATGATCGGATTTGCAGTGTTCTCCCTTGTTGGCATCCTCGCGCAGCGCTTCATTTTGCACGAAGATGGAAGTGAGTAAACGTATGACTGACAGGCGGTCCGGATCAGTCACGAGGAATATCTCTGCATCCACGAACCGCCCCAGCTGCGATTCCAGCGATTCTGTTTTAGAATATGGGATCTGCGTCCGTTCCACCTGACCGGCCAGAAGCTCTCCGACCACAGCCCAGAGGAGCTCCTTTTTACTTTCGAAGTGGTTGTAAACTGTGCGTTTAGATGCGCCTGCTAATTCTGCAACGAGATCCATTGAGGCACGTTCATAGCCCTCCTGCTCAAAAGCCTGAATAGCCCCTGCAATGATCGTTCTACGCTTTTCGGCCTTCCTGCGGTCGATGGCTGAGACTAATGCGCTCATTCCCAAAAATAGATAAATTACACTTCTCAGTGCAATTTAATCTTGAAATAAAACTACACCGTTTAGTTTACTTTAGAAATATGAAATCTCTTTACTTTGAAAAATACGGATCATCCGACGTTCTTTCTGTCCGGGACATCCCCAAGCCTACGCTTGAGCCAGGCCGTGTCATGATCCGTGTTCATGCCGTCTCGATCAATCCCCTCGATTGGCGTCTCATGAAAGCTGAACCTTTTCTGGCGCGCTTTGCATTTGGGCTGCTCAAACCTAAGTTGAACGGCCTGGGCGCAGATTTCTCGGGCGTCGTAGAATCTGTCGCGAGTGATGTCTCAGACTTCAGCATCGGGGACGCCGTATTTGGCATCATGACACCCGAAATCGTCGGTGCCTTGTCAGAATATATCTCTATCCCAGCCACCGGTTTGGTGAAAAAGCCAGACAATCTTACCCATGTGGCTGCGAGTACTTTAGGTGTGGCAGCATTGACAGCCTACGAAGGGATTCACGACTACCGGCGACCTACTGTCGGCGACACAGTGCTGATCAATGGCGCATCTGGTGGGATTGGCACCTTCGCCGTCCAAATGGCCAAAGCATTGGGTGCCCATGTTACCGCAGTGTGCAGTGGCAAGAACCATGAGATGGTCAAGCGCCTCGGAGCCGATGTGCTGATTGACTACAAAACCGCCGATTTCCTCCAAACCACAGAGCGCTTCGATCTCGTCTATGACACCATAGGGAATCATCCGCCCAAACACATAAAACACCTTCTCAAAGAAGACGGACGCCTGGTGCTAGCCAGCGCTGCCGACGGGTTCGGTTTCCTCAAAGCCATGCGCGCAGCGAAAAAAGACCCAGCCATCGACATGATCGTAGAGCTCAAAAAAGATCCACCGCGCCTTAAAGCAGTGCTCCAGCTCGTTGAGGACGGTATCACTCCCGTAATTGACCGGACTTACCCCCTCAACGAAGCAGCATCAGCCATTGACTACGTCGCCACCAAACGCGCCCGCGGCAAGGTAGTTGTGACTCTGGGAAAAACCTGAGGTCAGTCTCAAACCTCATGATTACTCGATTTATCTGAAATCCTATTTCCTACGAGCCTTTTGCTCTTTCATTATATCTTTCCTGGGGGTTATGGCTCAGCGCTGCCAATGCCAGCCCTATTGGCACGGCCAAAAGACATCCGAGCAAGGCGGTTGCGTAATCGCCGGTGGATTCGCGGTTGAGGCCGAATATGTAGGGGCCGATAGCGCTGGTGCAGATGACGAAGGCTGTCACGCGTGCGTTGATGTCGCCCAGGTAACTACGGCCATAGTAGCGGGGCCAGGGTAGATTGAGAAGGATGCCGAAAGTGCCCCAGGATGCACCTGAGCCGATGCTAAAGAGGAGCTGTCCGTAAAGGTGCTCGATTTGGAGCATGCCGATGATGCTCAAGCCGATGGCGAGATAGGTGGCGTAGAGCGCGTATTTTAGGTCGATCCGGTGGCTGATGGCGCCCCAGATAAGTGTGCCAGCCAGATTGATTACGCCCATGACAAGCAGCATCTGCGGCGCACGCGCTTTATCGAGTCCCGCGTCGATGCAGATAGATGCAAGGTGGAAGGAGCTCCCGGTCCCGAAAAAGGCATTGAGACTAATCCCGAAGAGCACCGACCAAAAAGTGAGGGTGCGCATTGCTTTAGATGCCGTCAGGTCCTTGTAGACGGGGAAGTGTTTTTCTGAGCCAATTTGGATCGTTGTGCGGGCCTCGTTTTGCTCGGGAGCTTTGTTCTCGACCTGCATATGGCATTCTTCAGGGGACTTGCGGAAGAAGACATACACGTTAGCCACCAAAAGGATGCCCAGCACGAGGCCCATGCCAATCCAAGCTGAGCGCCAGCCGAAACCGTCAACGACCAAGAAGAGGATGGCGGGGGCCCCGTTAAATGAGAGCGACAATACAGCACTGGTGATGGTGACGGCGATACTGCGCCGTTCTGAGAACCACCGTGACACCATCGAGCGACACAGAGTCGACGATATACCCATGCCCGTAAAGCGAATCAAAAAGAAGCTGAAGAACAGAAAGCACCAGGCCACCGCGGGTGTCTGCATGGCTAAGGGGAGTTGGCGGTAGATCCGATCAAATACCCCCATGCCGATCAGTGAAAAACCGAGCAGGGCATAGATGACAATAAGTACTTTACGGATGTCCAGTCGGTCCAAGCGTTGACCAAGGAATGCGGTAACAAAGCCGGTGAGTAAAGTGCCCAGCGTATAGGCTAGGGAGAAGTCAGGCCGGCTAATTCCGTAAGCCTCAAGCATAGGCTCGACGAAGGGGCTGACGCCGGGTGGGCTGCCAGGCACGGCGGCGGCCATGCAAAACGTCGCAGAGATAACCAGCATCCACCCATAATAGAATGGGAATTTCTGTGGATTGATGGGCCGGTCATACCTCAGTGTCTGCGACATGCCCTGACGCTTCTTCGGGATTCGCAGAAGCGCAAACATTTAGGTGATTCTTTATCGGGTGTATATGAGGGGGACGGGGGATTTTGCGGTCGTTGTTTAGATCTGTCGACAACGCGCGCCAGGAAAGACAGGAGCTGTTGCTCGCTACCGCGGTTACTCATCCGCATCAGTCGGCGCGCGGCTTCGATGTAGATCTGAGCAACTGCTTGCGCTCCGACAGAGAAGGGTGACGTGGGTGCTCGGCATGGGTATCTTCAGTTTTAATTCGCTAACAGTTGATATGATATCTCTGAGGATTGATACTGATTGGGATAATGAGATGTAAGTGCCTGAACATCATGTGCTTGGTTATTTGTCTTGTGCGCACGGATTGACAGTTTTTAAAAAGTACTTTGGCACATTCGAGCCAGGAAAAAGCTAGCGTACATCATGGATTTCTGGATGCGAACTGAAGCCTCTTTGGATGGGCTTTTCCTCCATCGGGGCACAACTTGGCAGCTTTTGATTCTTTGTTGCTTTTGGAAGTCCTGGTTTATTTTGGATTGTAAAAGCCAAACTGGGCTAGGCGCACCAAGGTTGATGTTTTTCTATCCGCTAATGGACGCGAATTCACGCCAATGTTTTTTCCTTTTCTGCTCAAATCAGGCAGATGCTAGGGGTGGGTTTGGGCTCTGATGGGGTGAACTGTTGCTTGGTGTTCGTGTCTAGGTCCCTCCGTGGCAATCGCTCTCGCGATCGTCCTACGCCCCAGGTCGCGATCTTAGAAAATGGTGTCCGCCGATGCGTGAGATGTAATCCATATGCTTTGCCCAATCGGGTGATTCGCGCATGGAGATCGCGTAGTAGTGATCAGCGCCGCTTGTGTTGTCTGTTAACTTTCCACGTTCTAGGGAGAGAACGAGCCGATAAGCGGTGGCAAAGTGCTTATCTTTCATCGCGCGGCGGAGGATTGGGGAATAGTTTGGGTGACGTTGCCGTGTTACGCTGTTCAGGCTAGAAAATTGGCCGGGCTTTACTGTGATAGCAATGACGCGTTCGATGCGTCGATCCGCTCGATTGAAGATCACATTGAGGACAGCCTGCATGCCCTCATGACCGCATCCTGCTGCTTCAAGGACAACGGTTGCAGCCAGGATTTGGCGCTCATGGGGACTTAAGTGAGCGCGGGCGTATAAGCTATGGGGAGCAGTGATGAGGAGGGAACCAAGGATACAAATAAAGAAAGATAGCGATTTTATCATGTATTCGGCTGGGGGGATGGGTCTTTTTTAAGCTGATTCAAAGATCGCCCGGCCTGTTCAAAGCTTGAAGCCTCCGCCTGATTGATACTTCCCAACCATTCTCATGAGTTCATAAAATTTTGTTTAATAGTATTTTGTGAAATATGAGAGCCGGCTTTCAAAAGCGATTTTCAACAGATTTTACAGGATAGTATTATCGCAGCATTCCGTACTAGACCTCACTTCCAAAAGTCGCTGTATCTTAGGTCCTATGGCCAAGGTAGATATCGATACCCTCAAGCTCATTTTGCAGCGCAATCTTCAGGATCCCCGGCAGATCAACGACATCATCAACGACATTAACGTCGAGCTTCAGGAGCAGGAGGCCGAAAACGAGGAAAAGCCGCCACCGGTGAAAAAGCAGTTTTGTATGCTGGTTTCAGACCCCGAAGACACGCTTGCCGGGAAGGACTATGTGGGCTGGGTGGCACAGATCCCTGAGGACGAGAGTCCACTTACCTGTCCGGATCGTATTATCCGCGCAGCTTACGAGTATAATCAGACACCCAAGGGCCGACGCTTGCCCCTCGAGACGATTGGCGAGGCCTGTGAGAATGTTTCGGCGAAATATTTCAAAGAGCAAGATATCTGGATGAAAACGAAGATTCCGGTGCATGTCGTGAATACGAATAACAAAATTCCTAAATTCGAAGATCCTGGTGCTTAGAGGCGCGTGCTCGCATGATGACAGTTCAGGACATCAAAGCGCTCCAAGCCGAGACAAACCCGCCCTTCAGCGGTGTCTTTGTCTTGAAGCGGGCAGAGCGTAAAACTTCTCGGAATGGGAGCCCTTTCTTAAGCGTAGAGTTTGGGGACAAGTATGGCTCACTCCATGCCAACTGTTTTGATGGGACGAGTGTGTTTCTGACGCTCGATGCTGCTGTGCCCGGTGCGGTGATGGCTCTGTCTGGTAGTGCGGAACTCTACAACGACCGCCTATCGCCACGTCTCTCTCATGCCCAGGTGCTTGACGATACGGAAGCTGAGCCGCATCTGGAACACCTCATTGAAGGCACACCCGAGGCTATCGAGGACCTGGTCGATGACCTCAATAAGGCGATATCGGACATCAGTCACAGCCGCTTACGCGAGGCAGTCGAGCTCGCGATGGAGGAGTTTGGCAGTCTTTTCCAAACAAGCACTGCCGCTTTGGGGATGCATCACGCTTATCGCAATGGCTTGCTGGAGCACACCGTACACATGGTGCGCAATGCCCAAGCCCTGCTACCGCTCTACCCGCAGGTAGACCCGAGCCTGACGCTATCAGGAATAATCCTGCACGATATCGGCAAAATCCTTGAATATTCTCAGGGTCTCGCTGCGGGTAAAACGCGGGCCGGTCTGTTGCAAGGGCACGTGGTGCTCGGGTATCGCATAGTACGTAAAGCGGCTATCAAAGCTAGGATGAATGCTGATTTAACGGAGCGCCTGGAGCATATCGTATTGAGCCATCAGGGGGAGTTGGAGTGGGGGGCTGCTGCGATGGCGGCGACTCCCGAAGCGGTCTTCGTGTCAATGATCGATAATCTGGATGCCAAAATGGGTATGGTGCAGCATGCCCTGCGCAACACCCCGGACGATCAAGAATTTTCGGATTATATTCCCGGACTGAAGGCGAAGTTGTTAGTAACGCCGCCGGAGCTGCAGGAGAAGGACGATGCTGACGCTTGATTTTGGCTCAGGTAAGCATTTGTTTCTTAAGATTTTCTAGTTGTCCCACATGACTGAGATTAGCCAACCCGATGTCCTCTTAATAGGAGGCGGAATTATGAGTGCCACGCTTGGTGCGATGCTGAAGACGCTCGCCCCAGAAACTACGATCGAAATTGTGGAGCAGCTCGATGGCATCGGATTGGAGAGTTCAAATGCGCTCAACAACGCGGGGACGGGCCACGCTGCCCTTTGTGAGCTCAACTATACCACGCAGGCCGCCGACGGCAGCGTCTCGATCGCTAAGGCACAGAAAATATATGAGGCTTTTGAGCAGTCGAAGCAGTTTTGGTCTTACCTGCTCGATCAGGGTCTAATCGACAGTGCATCGGCATTTATTCAAAAAGTGCCCCACCTCAGTTTTGTGCGCGGGGGTGATAACCAGAAATTCTTGAAAGCCCGTTATGATGCCATGTCGGCGCATCACTTTTTTGCGGACATGGAATTCACCACAGACTGGGATACCGCAGCTGAGTGGGCGCCTCTACTTACTGAGGGTCGGGATCGTAGCGAGGAATTTGCTCTGACGCGGATCATGGGGGGGAGCGATGTGAATTTCGGCGCTCTGACTCGTACGCTCATTGCCAATCTAGAGAAGCAGGACGGCGTGACGCTGCACCTCAGGCAGCAGGTCAAATCGCTCTATAAGTCCAGAACCGGTTGGCGCGCTCATGTGCGGGATCTCGATAATCACACGGTGCGCGAAGTCCGGGCGAAGTTTATTTTCATTGGAGCGGGGGGTGGCGCACTGCCCCTACTACAGAAGTCTGGTATTCCCGAAGGAAAGGGTTTTGGCGGTTTCCCGGTAAGTGGCCAATGGCTCATCTGTAGCAATCCAGAAATCGTCGCCAGGCATGAGGCTAAGATCTATGGAAAGGCCGCGGTCGGTGCACCCCCGATGTCAGTGCCTCACCTCGATACCCGCGTTATCGATGGTAAGCGCTGCCTGTTGTTTGGACCCTATGCTGGATTTTCACCAAAATTTCTCAAGACTGGCTCAAACCTTGACCTGATTGCCTCAGTCAAGCCGGATAACTTGGTGCCGATGCTGGCTGTGGGGAAGGACAACATGGACCTCACCAAATACTTGATCGGCCAGGTCTTGCAGTCTCACAAAGATCGTATGGATGTCCTGCGTGAATTTTTCCCAGAGGCCGAAGATGGCGAGTGGACGCTCGAGAACGCCGGTCAGCGCGTTCAGATTATCAAGAAAGATTCAAAGAAGGGCGGGGCGCTTCAGTTTGGCACAGAGCTGGTGGCTGCTGCAGATGGCTCGATCTCTGCGCTTCTGGGGGCGTCTCCCGGAGCGTCGACGGCCGTCACCATCATGCTCGAGCTTTTAGAGAAGTGTTTCCCCAAGGAGATGCAAAGCGATGCTTGGAAAAGCCAACTAACTGAGTTGGTGCCGTCCTATGGCACTCAGCTCGTAGAGGAGCCCGAAGCATTTTCGAGCATCCACGAGCGCGTGGATTCTCGTCTTGGACTGAGTTAGGGTTCGTTACTGATACCTTAGAGCAACTGCGCGGATTTGGGCGCTTGGATGCTTGATGTTCAGCTTTCTTGAAGGGTCACGTCGAAGCGTGAACTTCCAGTCATAAAAAGCGCTGGTCGTGCTTCCAAAAAACTACCCGCCAACGCCCGTGTAGCGTGTTATCATTTTCTCGGGCCCGTGATTTGCTGATCGGGCCTTATGAAGCTTTTTGTCAAAGGGGATGTCGATGGCGTATTCGCTCTCGGCTTGGATAACCTATTGATGCTCATATTGATGAGCGGTCTGTGTCTGGGCTTGTTACAGTTCTCGCCAGAGCTTTTTTATGGTCGTGTGCTCCCGGCGACGGCAGTGGCTCTGATCATTGGCAACTTGTTCTATGCGCGCGAGGCGATCCGTCTTGGGAAGAAAGAAGGGCGCACCGATGTCTGCGCCATTCCCTACGGGATCAACCTGTTGACTGTGTTTGTGTATGTGTTCCTCGTGATGATGCCGGCTCAGCAAAAGGCTTTGGGTAACGGATTGAGTAAAGAAGAGGCAGATGTGATCGCCTGGCATGCTGGTTTGATCGCATGCTTGGGGTCGGGATTGATCGAATTTGTTGGGGCCTTTTTTATCGACCTAATTCGCCGTTTTACGCCCCGCGCTGCTCTTCTATCAGCCTTGGCCGCCATCGGGATTTTCTTCATCGGAATGGATTTCGTGTTTCGATCCTGGGCTTTCCCCCTAGTGGGGATGACGACTTTGGCGATCACGATGGTAATTTATTTTGGTCGGATGAAGTTCCGCTTTGGGCTGCCGGCAGGGTTAGTCGTCCTGGTGGTCGGTACGAGCCTGAGTTGGGCCACTGGCTTGGCACCGGTGACAGATTTCGACACGTCTCAGTTGGGTCTACGGCTTCCTCTTCCAGTCATCGGCGACATCATGCAGTCAGTTCCCTACATGTTCGAATACCTGGGAGTCATCGTTCCGATGGGATTTATCAATTTGGTCTTATCGCTTCAGAATCTTGAATCGGCCAAGGCGGCGGGGGACGATTATCGAGCGGCACCGGCTTTAGCTTTTAATGGTTTGGGCACCTTTGGAGCGGCCCTGTTTGGCTCACCGTTTCCCACAACAATTTATATCGGACACCCAGGATGGAAGGCCATTGGGGCGCGCGCCGGATATTCTACACTGAATGCCATTATCATGACCCTGATTTGTATCAGCGGGGCATTGAGCCTGGTGGTTGCAGCGATTCCTCTGGAGGCGGGTATGTCGATCCTGATTTGGATTGGGATTATGATGGGCACGCAAGCCTTCAACAGCACCCCTCGCGAGCATACTCCGGCAGTTGTGGTCGGCTTGATGCCGGGGATTGCGGCCTTTGCAGCCCTCGTTTCAAAGAACAGCCTGGCTGTGGCTGGTATCGTGGGTGGAGCATCGTTCTTTTCACGAGAGGTCATCGATCAGATGGCGTCCATCCGCAACTTCTATGCTGACGGTGCCTTTGCCTTAGAGCAGGGCTATGTCTATACCTCGATCATCCTCGCTTCGACTACTGCGGCGATTATCGACCGAAAATTCAAAGTGGCTGGCTTCTGGTTACTGGCCGGAGCTACTTTTTCCGCAATCGGTTTCATTCATACCTACGAAATCACGCCCTTTGACATTATTAGTATTCTAGATTTAGGCGTCACCAAATGGACTCTAGGATACCTCGCCATGGCAGCGATCATGTTTCTCGTTCCCCTCGTCACCGAAGTGGAGACCGATGAGAGCAAGCTGATTTGATACGATATCCTTGTCGTGTCTGCAATCGGCCAGATTTCGATTACGAACACGGCAATGGCATTCATCACTATTGACTGAGTAGGTTCAAGCCGCCTCTAGGCAATCGCTCTAGCAGGGGTGTGAACAGAAGTGCAGGGCACACGGATGTTTTGTAGGGTGATCGGCGAGAGCGATTGCCGTCTTCCGGATCAAAGCTCAAGCCAAGCAATGGCTGTCGCCATCACTCTACGCCTCTAATCTGGGCTCAAAATCAGTTTTCCGTATATCTGGTCACAATCCTCATCATTTACCTTCTTCCAAAACTCTTGACTCACTTCGTCTCGAAAGATTTTCTAGAACTAGAAGGTAAAAAATGCATCTAAATATCAAAAATGATAAGACATATAACCTAGCCGCTACAGCGGCTCGGCTTACGGGCAAAAGCTTGACCCAGACCGTGACGGATGCCCTCAGCGATTACCTATTCAGGCTCCAGCAACAAAAAAAAATCGAACGGAAGCAGGGCCTCGCTGATAAGCTGACACAGCTCGCACAAGAATATCAAAAGCTACCGAGTCACGATGAACGTAACCATGCAGATATACTTTACGATGACGATGGTCTGCCTAAGTCCAGAAGAGATATATGATCGCCGTTGATACTTCGATCATCCTTGCGGTCTTGATGCAGGAATCAGATGCGGCCCAATACGTCCAAAAATTGGAGCAAGAGACCGAGCTGGTGATCGCCGCCGGGACCTATGTTGAATTGGGAGCCGTAATGAATAAGAAGTCTGGCCCGAGGTCATTGCAGATCGTGGACGCTTTCTTGGAAGAAGCAGAGATTGAGATATCTCCGATGTCGTCTGCTCAAGCGCGTATCGCGCGTGACGCTTACTATAACTATAGTATTTTGAATTTTGGGGACTGTTTTTCTTATGCCCTAGCAAAAGAAAAAAAGATCCCGTTGCTTTATAAGGGTAACGACTTTAGCAAAACAGACATCATATCTGCGATTTGAGTGGCTATGACTTAATCCACTTGGGCTGTTGCATTAGTAGGGGATTAAGGGAGACCCAAGAATTGGGCGATTTTGCAAAAACGGATGCCGTGACGCGTGGGCTTTCCTAGACTTTTTGTAAAAACGATGTCCCAAGCTTCAATGGCTCGTCACTCGTCACGGGTTCCGGGTATTTGGAAAAATTTTCGATTTCATTCGTGAGATTTACCCCAGGCTTGTTTCTACTTTTCACGTATGGAGGAAAGCCGCTTTGCATTTTTGGGATCGAGTAGTTCGGGGAATTCTGGGCTGCTGAAGACTGATGAGTCCAAAGTGCTTGTGGATCTGGGGTTTAGTGCGCGGCGGACTTGCCAGTTTCTGCGCGATTTGAACGAATCCATCGATGGGATTGATGCCATTTTTTTGACGCATGAGCACGGCGACCATGCGCGCGGGTTATCGGGTTTGGCAAAACATGCGGACATCCCTGTATTTGCGAACCGAGATACGGCGCGCGCACTCCAAAAGAAGCTGAGCTGGCGGCCCAATTGGCACATCTTTGAAACCGGTTCGAAGTTCAAGCATCGTGATATCGAAATACAGAGTTTCTCGGTGCCGCATGATGCGTATGACCCCGTGGGCTTCACGTTTGAATGGGGTTACGACGACCTGTTTTCTCCACGTCAAAGTCTCGGTTGGTTAACGGATTTGGGATACGTGCCCGAGCAGGTTAAGGAGTGCATCGCTCATGTGGATACCTTAGTGTTGGAAGCCAATTATGATGCAGACCTGCTCGAAAAAGACATCAAACGACCTTGGTCTGTCAAACAACGCATCCGCGGGCGTCATGGACACCTCTCGAATCAGGACGCTATGGCATTTATTGACGAAATGAGCGCCTCGCGCTGGAAGCAGCTCTACTTGGTGCACCTCAGCCGCGATTGTAACGATGTCAATTTGGTCAATCGATTGTTTACACCTTTGGCGCAGAGAATGAACAAGTTGCGCTTGTCGGTGATTGATCCTGACGAATTTTGTCCAGCTCCCATATTTTTTTGACATACGAGAGCCTTTAAAGCACTACCCACCCTTTCTCCCACACCCTTATGAACGAATCACGGAGCGGAATCACCACAGTTCCTTTTAAGAAGGAAAAGCTACAACCCAACACATCTTCTCGTATACGCCAGACTAAGATTATTTTCACCATTGGTCCGGCAACGATGAGCGAGGAGGCGTTGGAACGCCTTATCATTCAGGGGGTGGATATCTGCCGCATCAACATGGCCCATGCGGATCACGAGTGGACGCGGGAGATTTGTGACCGGGTCCGTAAGGTATGCGACAAGGTTGGACGTCAAATCGCCATTATGATGGATTTAAAGGGCCCCGAGATCCGCACCGGTAAGGTAGGGGATGAGCCTTACATTCTCCAAGAAGGTGAAATATTCGATTTTGTGATGGAGTACACAGACGAGGACCAAAGCCTCGACGGAAAGCGCTACATCGATGTGAACTATCCCGACTTGGACAAAGATGTTTCTGTGGGGGACACGGTTTTGGTGGATAGCGGTCTCATGAGCCTCGAGGTGATCGAGAAAAGAGCCGGTCGTATCCGTACCAGAGTAATCATTCCGGGGCCTTTAGGGAATAAACGCCATATCAATCTACCCGGTGTGCGGGTGAACCTTCCGTCGCTCACGGAAAAAGATATGGGCGACATCTCCGTGGGGATTGAAAAGAACGTCGAGTTTTATGCGCTTTCTTTTGTGCGCGAGTCCTATGATCTGGATTTGCTGCGTCGGCACCTCACCGATCACGACTCTAATGCCTTGATCATTGCCAAAATCGAGGACCAACAGGCGATTAGTAACTTGGACGATATCATCGCGGCTTCAGACGGCCTCATGGTCGCACGGGGTGACCTCGGTATCGAGTGTCCCTATGAGGAGTTACCAATCATCCAGCATCGCGCTATTAAGACTTGTCTGCGTATTGGCCGTCCAGTGATCGTAGCGACGCACATGTTGGAGTCGATGATTGAGAACCCAGTGCCGACGCGTGCTGAAGTCTCAGACGTGTCGACTGCTGTCTTGGAGAAAGCCGATTGCATCATGCTTTCCGGTGAGACCACTACCGGAAAATATCCCTTTGAGTGTATCGAAGTCTTCAAACGCATTTCGATGCGTATCGAAGAGGCGAGCCAGACTAACAATTTCGATGGGGTAGACCTGAAAACGCCGAAGTCTAAGATGCTCAAGTCCGCAGCTTCGCTAGCAGCCGAGCTCGACCATTGCGCTATCGTCGTGTTCACCCGTAGCGGCTATCTGGCTAAGATGATGTCTTCTCTGCGTCCTAAGAGCCCAGTATTTGCGTTTACGGACAATCCGGAATTATTCCGTCATTTACTTATCTTGTGGGGCATCGAGCCCTTCCTCATGGATTTCTCTGACGATCCAGAACAAACCATAGAGAACGCTATGGCGGCTCTCAAAAAGCGTCCCTGGATCGAGTCGGGCGACAACGTAGTCTGTGTGACTAACGTGCTTACCAAAGGCGATATCATCGATTCCATCCAGCTCCGCCGCGCCCCCTAGGCCAAGGCTCGGTTCTCGCTTTCCCTGGGAACGCCGGACCCCCAGCTCGGCTTCAGTGAGCACCGCCATCATCCAGAGTCCTCATTCTTCCGAAGGTCAGAATGAGTGAGTTTCCGTTTAGTACCATGAACTTTGGAAACTTAATATGCCCAAGCACAGGATCGATTGTCAGACCCAGATCATCGGGTCCTTGGGCTAAAGCACACTGCTATGTCTCAAGCATCGCTTCGTGATTCCAATAAGACAGAACCTGCGCTACTTCAATTGAACCCAAGCAGTCACCTGCAGCCCGTGGGATCGTAAGAACTCGACAATAAAAGCGGCTTAGTTCGTGCTCTAATGATCCTTTATGCGGGACGCGCGCCGAGCAGCGGTGATTTCTGGATAAGCCCTGGATGGATCGCCTAGAGGTTGGTCAGTAAGAACCCGCCCACGTGCCGGATACATATGGAGGAATTTTCTTCGTTCTGTGTGAATAACCGAACTTGAAGGACAAAAACGCAAGGTCCACCCACAGCGTCGCATATTTGAGGTATTGGTCTCGCTACCGTGCATGAGGCGAGCGTCGTGCAAGGAGCATTGGTTGGGCTTTAATTCGACGTATTGAGCGCGTTCATCGCGACGTTGTGTGGGTAGGATTTCTGTGTCGAAGACGTTTTTTGCGGTATCTACCGAATGATAATCACTGTAACCTTTGTGTCCTGAATTGTGTGTCTTGGGGATCACCTTCATGCAGCCGTTTTCGCGGGTTGACGGATCGAGAGCGAGCCACACGGTGGCCACTTCGACCGGCGAAAGGGTCTTTTTCCAATAGGCGCTATCCTCATGCCAGGGAACGCGTCGGCCATCTCCCTTGGGTTTGCAGATGAAGTGGGTCGAAAAGAGGTGAATATCCGGTCCGATTAGAGGCTCTACGATGTCGAGAACCTCCGGGGCTAGTGCCCATTCAAATAGTTTGGGATCCTCGAGGTGGGGGGTGTCCATGGCCTCTGGTCGTTCGCCTTTGGGCAATGCATCAAGCTTTTGATTGAAGTGGTCGACCAGAGCTTGGAATTTTTCGTCTGAGAAGACTTTAAACTCAGGTATCACATAGCCCTCTACGCGGTATTGTTCGATCTGTTCGGATGTCAGCCTTGATTGATTAGTAGCATACATGAATATAGATTAAGTAATTTTTATTGATAAATCTTTCCATATTTTCACAGCCATCCCATAAGGCCTGATGGCGGAGATCAGGGGTGAGTATTGATCGGCTGTAGCGGTTGATCGTGTCTATT
>JABSRG010000019.1 GCA_013215165.1 Opitutales bacterium
ATAGACACGATCAACCGCTACAGCCCATCAATACTCAGGTTTGATCTCCGCCATCAGGTCTTATGGGATGGCTGTGTTTCATTTTTTAGACCCAGCACTCCGTCCGCTGTAACTCATCGCTCGATACTCTCAAGAATCTCTATGGCACACACATCAGCGCTCATTTCTGCGGTATTTAGCTCTAAGTCGTAGTCCTTTCCGTCATGAACCCGCTCATATTGCATTCTCGCGAGTCCTACTCGGCGATCACCTCGGGCACGTTCTCTTTCCTCTAAGACGAGCAGAGGACAATATACACCCACGAAGAAAATACTCCGACTCTCGAGGGCACGAAAACAGGCTTCATGCCATGCCATCTTCTCAAATACATGATCCACAACGATGGGGTAACTGCTCGATGCCAAAACTGGCAGGCATCTGTGGAAATTATCCACACCTGCTGCGTGGCACCCTCTTTGATCTGCTTCCAACACCGACTTCCAATCGAACATATCAGTAAATGTATCCAGCGATGCATGGATCATAGGGACCCGTGAACGTGCCTGCAAACGCTTCGCGATACTCGATTTGCCCGAACTCGAAGTACCATTCAATATAATCGCGATCATTGACTATCTGATTCAACCGAACCTAGCTAGCCTTCTCATTGGCCTGAAGCATCACGATGTTGCCGCAAGAGTCCTCGAATAGATTCTCCATTTCCCAATCTGGATTAGCCAAGTCTTCGCGGAAAATGAGACCAGCTTGTTTCAGCCTTTCGACCTCAGCAGGCAGGTCGTCGACGCCGAAAACGATGATTGGCAAACCAGAATCATAGACTTTCTTTTGGAAATCCCTGACAAATTCTGCGCCCATGGGTTCTAGCAGCAGCGAAGTACTTGCCCCACCATCAGAAGCGGTAACAACCGCTAACTCTGCCTCAAGCTCAAAGCGCTCGGATTTGAACCCAAACAATTCGGTGTAAACGCGGTGAGCCGCAATTGGATCTTCGACAGGGATGCTGGTTAGGGAGACTCTCATATTTGGCTGGATGCTAAATCTTAACAAAGTAACAGGTTCAAAATCACAGGGCCTTCTCAAACCACATAACATCGTGATATTTCCCAAATTTGAAACCCACCTCATGATACCTTCCGATCTGCTTGAAGCCCATCTTTTGGTGTAGCGCGATCGAGCCTTCGTTGGGCAGGGTAATACCCGCGTAGGCACGGTGAATCGGTGTCCGCTTCAGCTCCTTGAATAGCTGATTATATAAAGCGGTCCCAACACCGGACCGGGTATGTTTAGAGTCGAGGTATACACTGGTCTCTACCGAAGAGGTGTAAGCTGGCTTTTCCCGGAATTTGCCGCTAGTTGCATAGCCGATAACGAGCCCGTCGCATACTGCTACCAAAAGCCGATAGATCGCTGAATCACTGTATTTCACCAACCAAGCCTCTCTTCGTTGCTCGATCGTAAACGGATCGATGTCAAAAGTGATGGCGGTATTCTCGACGTAATGGTTATAGATTTCGGTCAACCGAGCCAAGTCATCAAGCTCACCTTTTCTGATCGCGATTCCCTGCTCTCCATTTCTCATCTCTCATGATTGGCAGCTTCAGCAATGCCATTTCGTACTTTATTGTAGACGCTGACGAACAATTAGCTTGGGTAGATGTTTGGTCTGATGCCCATCCGGGGCCGGACCTATCTTTCTCTCACAATATAAGCATTTTATCATGCCAATCGCCACGCCTTCACAGTATGCAGCCATGCTCGATGCCGCTCAACAGGGTAACTACGCCTACCCAGCGGTGAACGTCACATCGACTGAAACTATCAATGCCGCCCTCAAGGGGTTTGCCGATGCTAAGTCGGATGGCATCATTCAATTCTCTACGGGCGGGGGTCAATTTGCTTCTGGCCTAAATAATAAAGACGCGGCCTACGGTGCTATCGTATTGGCCGAAGTCGCTCATCGCCTAGCCGAGCAATACGATGTGCTCATCGGCCTCCATACGGATCACTGCCAACCCGCCAAGGCAGTAGAATTCCTCAAGCCGCTCATCGAAGCGACCGCTAAACGTCGCGCTGAGGGCAAGGGCAACCTATTCAACAGCCACATGCTTGACGGTTCAGAACTCCCTCTCGAAGAAAACATGGCTGTTTCTAAGGAGTATCTAAAGCTCTGTGCCGAGCATGAGATCATCCTCGAAGTTGAGGCGGGTGTCGTCGGTGGAGAGGAAGATGGCGCGGCTGGTTCTGCAGACACCCCAGCCGAAAAGCTTTACACCACACCTGAAGACATGGTTGCCGTATACGAAGCGCTCAATGGGCTAGGCCGCTTCATGTTTGCTGCGACTTTCGGAAATGTCCATGGATCTTACAAGCCTGGCACGGTGAAACTCCGCCCCGAAATCCTTCGCGACGGACAGGCTGCCGTGACTTCGAAATATGGCGACTCCGCGGCCTTTGACCTCGTTTTCCACGGTGGCTCTGGTTCTGAGAAGAGCCAAATCACCGAAACACTTGGGTATGGGGTCATTAAGATGAACATCGATACCGATACCCAATACGCCTTCACCCGCCCCATCGTCGATCACATGATGAAAAACTACGACGGCGTGCTCAAAGCCGACGGTGAAGTAGGAAATAAAAAGGCCTACGACCCACGTGCTTATCTCAAGAAAGGTGAAGAGGCGATGGCTGCCCGTATGGGAGAAGCCTGTTCCGACCTCGAGTCCGACGGCAAGACCCTCTTCGGAAAAATTTAAGCTAAAGATTTTGCTTCATTTTCAAAACCTCCGGTATCGACACCAGAGGTTTTTTTGTGCGAGTTACATTCCGCAACTTCCACATAACCCGACGACTAATTATGGATAACCCCCTGTCCTTCCTCTCTCAATCTTTGGGAGACTTTAAACCGGAGATCGGCCTCATACTTGGCAGCGGCCTCGGATTTTTCGCTGATCAAGCTATCGAGGATGCTAAAACCATCCCCTACGACACCATTCCTGGCTTCCCGCGCTCCACTGTCGAGGAACACAAAGGACAGTTTGTTATCGGAAAGGTGCTCGGCAAAAACGTCATCTGTATGCAAGGGCGCTTTCATTTTTATGAAGGTTATGCGCTCGATCAGGTTGTTCTGCCGATCCGGATTATGGCGCATCTGGGTATCAAAACACTGTTCGTGACCAATGCTGCTGGTGGCATCAATAAGAGCTTCGTTCCCGGCACGCTCATGATGTTGACCGACCACATCAACTTTATGGGAACCAATCCACTTATCGGGCCAAACGACGACGCCCTGGGTCCACGATTCCCTGACATGAGCACAGTGTATTCTGAGCGTTTGCGCGCTGCGGCTCGACCCATTGCAAACGACCTTGATATTCACTTTGCGGAGGGCGTTTATCTTGCGTGCACCGGTCCGAGTTACGAAACCCCGGCAGAAATCGGGATGTTTCGTACGCTCGGGGCAGATGCAGTGGGTATGTCCACGGTGCCGGAAGCCATCGTTGCCAACCACGCGTGTATAGAAGTATGTGGTATCTCATGCATTACTAACCTGGCTGCCGGGATGAGCGGCGAAGCGCTGTCTCACGAGGAAGTAACTGAGACCGCCAACCGCGTTCGTGATTCCTTCGCTTCTCTACTCGAGCAGTTGATTGGGCACGCCTAGATGCCAAAGGACGCGCGACCAGACCATACCCGCGAGCTGTTCCCGATCGAATCGGTCCAGAAGCTCCCTACCCGACTTAGCGGATTTTTAGACCAGGTTCGAAGTTTTGATGCCTTCGGCAAACCCACCCAGGTGGAATATGTCGACGGGCTGCACACTCTACCGATTGCTTACCACACCAACGAATTTTGGACTTCGAAACAACGCGATGCTCACTCTATTCACGAGGTCTCATACCGGGCTTGTTTTAAGCCGCAGCTCCCCGCCTTCTTTATCGACCGTCTTACAGAGCCAGGCGACATCGTGCATGATCCGTTTACCGGCCGCGGCACAACTCTGGTTGAAGCCGCACTCCTTGAACGGGTGCCGTCGGGTAATGACGCCAATCCTCTCAGCAAGATCCTTACACAGCCCCGGCTGGATCCGCCGGATCTGGAAGCCATTCTAGAGCGTTTAGATTCACTGGATTTAGATGGCTATTCCGGACCGCTTGAGTCCTTTCTTATCCCGTTTTACCATCCTGAGACAGCTCGCCACATCCATGCCTTACGCAACAATTTGTTGAGTAAAGCAGATGGGGGCACCGCAGATGGAGTAGACTCATGGATTCAGATGGTGGCCACCAATCGGCTAACCGGTCATTCGCCAGGTTTCTTTTCGGTCTATACCATGCCACCCAATCAAGCTGTCACAGCCGACCGCCAGCGTCTCATTAATGTAAAACGCTCGCAAGTGCCTCCGATTCGGGATGTTAAAGCGATCATAGCTAAGAAAACGCAGGCGCTTCTAAAAGATATTGCACACAAACGGCCCGAAGCAAAAACCGAAGACGCTATCCGCCATCAATCCGCAGACGAGACCTATCCTCTGAAAAAAAATTCAGTTGCGCTCGTTGTCACCTCTCCACCATTCATCGATACGGTAGACTATAAGACCGATAATTGGCTACGCTGCTGGTTCAATGGTATCGACCCTAACTCGATAGACTTCTGGCAATTCCGAAAACCAGAAGACTGGGTAGAAGCCATGCTCAGCACGCTCCGCGCCCTCCATCGCATCCTCAAACCTGGCGGAGTGGTCGCCTTCGAAGTCGGTGAAGTCCGCAAAGGTAAAATACTCCTGGAGCAACTGCTATTGCCCCACCTCCACACCACCGGACTGCACCCTCTGATGGTCATGGTTAATCAACAAGACTTTACCAAAACCGCCAACACTTGGGGCGTGCATAACAAAACCGCTGGAACGAATACAAACCGAATATTGGTGCTCTTTAAGCCCGAGTGAAGGCACTTGTTGAAGGGTAATGCTCAAGAAGATGAAGCAGTTTCTCCTTACCCTGCATCGCCCAGATGGGGCTAGGCGTTTCCATAAAGAAATCTGCGACGCTTCGACCGTGCGCCTTTCATTCACTGCACAATGCAGACACTGCGTGCTGCAAACTAGGGAATGCCCATTCACTAGAATCGACAGCAATGGGGTCGACCCAGGACCACTTCCCTACTTCACCTTCTTGAGCAACGATCTCGCCGCTGAACTCATTCGAGACGAAATAGGTGTTAATTGTGTAATAAAGAATACCTCTGTAAACATATTGGTTGGGGTAAGACGTGAGATAGCGAACGGTATGCACGTCTAGACCGACTTCCTCTCTTGCCTCACGGATCGCTGCCTCTTCCAGCGTTTCCATCGAATCCAGAAATCCGCCGGGAAGCGCCAATTTGCCCAACGATGGTTTGCGCTGGCGGCGAAATGTAAGCACCTGACCGGTCTCATCTTGTATGAATACAGCAGCGGCTGAACTGGGATTGGAAAACAAGGTGTAGCCGCAGGTTTCGCAGCACCGTCCGGCATCCTCAAATACTTTGAACCGATCACTTCCACAAGCTGGGCAAAATACCATGGATTCTAATACGGGTATACCTGCGTCCATACTCGAAGCACCCTAGATCCAGGGATGCTCAGCAGTCAATTTAACCCGTATCTAGGGGAGAACCTGCTTAAGCCTTTGGCGCATCGCTCTCGCGACCACCATACACCAGACGATCTGTAGGTCCGTCTAATTTGAAAAAAACGCCGAACGTCTGCGGATAAGGACAATGATTGAGGTGATCGATGCCACGAGCATCGTAGATATTAAAGAAGCGGCGAACAGCTTGTCTTCACCCGCCATCACAGACTTCCACCCTTCATAAGAGCGCCAAGTGAAGGCCGCACATAGAAGCAATGTCGTCAAAAACGCCGCAATGTATGGACCCCTGCGACCTCCTTTGACCATCCAAGCTCCCCAGCCAGCTGACAGCAGCCCAAAAGTCCCGCCTGACATAAGCGCGGTCTTCGCGGCAGCGGGATTGGATAAATACCCCGCTACTCCACAAATAATCAGGAAAACTCCAAATCCTAAAAACCAAAACCCAGTCTTTGACGCGTTTGAATTCATAAGCGCCCAAGTGATGAGGCTATTTTCGCTGAGTCAAATCAAAGCGACTTAATCTCAACAACGATTTTGAAACCTGAACCAAACAAGCGCCGCTCAAGCCACGGTTCGTACAGCAGGGCGGGCCGGTTCTCTCGAACCGACCCACCACAGTCTCTCTATTCTCTCTCTTTTTTAGACACCCCTATCTAAAAAGTCATTTAAAGTCGCTCCAATCGTCGTCTCCATCAGCATCTGTCTCTGTCAATTTTGGGCTTTTCAGTTCCTGTGTTTTCTCTTGCTTTGGCGTAACTACTGAGGACGTAAAATCGGATTCACTAACTTCTTTTAATACGGGATCTTCAGTTTCAGGTTGAATGGGTATGGGCGGTTTTTGACCCTCATCTGACTGATTTACATTTTCTTTCAAAGTAGTGCTACCGACCATCCCGGCGAGAGTTTGAATATTTTGGCGGAGCACTTCTGCTTGAGTGCCGAATTGGGCTGCAGCACTCGCAGTCTGTTCCGAGAAGGAGGCATTGGCTTGAGTGATTTTATCCATCTCAAACACCGCTGTATTCAGCTCTGCAATTCCCGTGGCTTGCTCACTAGACGAGTGATCTACGTCACGAGCGACAGAAGCGATATCGTTTATCCGTGAGAGAATATCCGCGATACTCGTAGATACATCGCTACAGATGACCGAGCCTTTTTCGCTTTTCATGACTGACTCTTCGATGAGTTGAGCCGTATCGCTCGCAGCCGCTGCGGACCGCTGTGCTAAGTTTCGCACCTCTTCGGCGACTACAGAAAATCCAGCGCCTGCCTCGCCCGCACGCGCAGCCTCAACGGCTGCATTCAAGGCGAGTATATTGGTTTGGAATGCGATCTCGTCGATTGTCTTGATGATTTGTGAAATCTCATTGCTAGACTTCTTTATGTCGTCCATCGCACCCAACATATTCTGCATCCCTTCATTTCCTGAATCGGCGGCCTTGATCGTCTCTTCTACCAGGGTACGTGCGCGCTCAGAGCTTTCTGCATTTTGTTTGGTTTGACTAGATAGTTCCTCAAGAGAAGCGCTCGTTTCCTCGAGCGAAGCCGCCTGTTCACTCGCGCCTTCAGCCAGGCTTTGTGAAGCGTCGGAGATCTCACTGGCGGCACCCTCAGCTTCTCCACTTATTCGATCTAAATCACTGATGGTGCGTGTCAGTGGGCGGACAACCTGAAAGCGAACGATAAGGAATACTCCGAAAGCTGAGAGCAACGCGATGGGGATGATGGCAAGAATCATATCAAATATTTTGTCACTAACAGCGGCCTGCATTGTCGAGTCATCGCCTTTGAGAATAAATGCTCCGGCAAACTGGCCGGTGCGCCAATTCTCCATTGGGAATCCTAGCGGATCTTTACCGTCTCCAGAGGAGCTATTGTTGGGGTCTCCATGGCAGGACAAACAATCAGCTGTGAGATAGATTGGAGATGCATAGGTAAGCACACCCGAGCTTTTATCGTATTCAAAGAAATCCTCACCGCTCGCCTCTAGGGTATTTAAAATCTCACGCTCCCGAGCATTGGGCAAATTATCAATATTGCGTGGCTTTTCGCGGACTACTCTAAACTCGACCCCTTCAGCATCTGCGCCCTCACTTAAGGACTGCCAGGCCGCAACCACTGGAATCGTTCGAAAGAGCGTCGTGTCGCGGTAGTTGTTCGCCTGCTCAGCCTCCGCTATGAGCTTTTCGATATCAAACGCTTCATCATCGTTCAACTGAGAGTAGGCCTCAATGGTCTTGTGTGCATCGTCCATCATAGACTTAAATAAGCCTTGAATGTTTTCCTCTCCTTGCTGGATGGTGGCTCTGTATTGTATGAGGATGGCGACAGCAGCGGTGAACACAATTCCAGTGACCGCTGCCAATATGATTTTAGTTCCAAGTTTCATGAGCAGATCTCTTGGCAGCGCAATCCGACAACATCGCCTCGAATATGAGTAAAAGGCTGATTATAAAAACGTTATTTCAGATTAGACACTCATTTTACAAACTCGGTTAACAAAAACGATATTCAACCTGAAAAACCTTCTCCTCCGACGCGTATCATTCTCGGGTATGCAAATCTTGAAAACGAGACACGAGCCAATCGGATGGAATCTAGGGAGGTTTCACGTTAGCAAAGCATTCCATTCGGGCGGTCCGTTTCTTTTCCCAATTCAAGACGAACATACTTCTTAACGTTGGAAAAGGTTGTAAGTTTGCCTTGAAAACTGGCTCGAGGGTGTCTGCTCAAAAGCCACCGGGGTTCACTCCCGCAGGTTCACACGTTTCAATCCAATAAGGGTGGCCGGCTCCATGTCGGTCACCCGCCTTGTCTTCGTGCCGCTGCTAGTCAATCCATCCGATCTCCACCTGAAAAAGCTTCAACTGTTGCCAAAAAGGTCTCGAAGCGCCTTTTTGTTTAGCTTCGAAACCTTTCCATGACTGCTCAGTCCCGACAGCGCCTGCAACACCTGCGTAATCTATGGCTCGCCGACCCCAATCTAGTCAGCTTGACCACTGAGGAAGATGCAATTTCGGCGGTCAAACAGATCAACGGACTCGGGGATCCATTCGCGGCAGTTAAGCTGGCGACAAAGGCAGAAAAGCGTCATAGACGCTCCGTTCCCCTGCTGCAACAGAAGGCTTTGGCGCTTATTCGCTGCGGTGCGGTTGTTTCGGCCCGGAGTGTCCTGGAAGTCGCATTGGAACTTCGCCCCGATGATGCCGAGACGCTATCGCTTCTGGGCAGGTCATTCAAAATAACCCAGAGACGACCCAAGCTTTCGGCTAAGGAGTCCGGCCTGCTGCGCAATGCCCTCGCGTATTACAGCAAAGCGTGGAGACTTTCGAAAAACATCTATCCAGGCATCAATGCCGCTTCTATTGCGCGCATTCTAGGAGAGAAAGATGTAGCATCGGACCGAGCCCAGGAAGTAAAAGAAATCGCGATTGGTCAGCTAATGAGCGGCACCGGTGATTTTTGGGTCAGGGCAACCGTGGGTGAAGCGGAACTTGTTCTCGGTGAGCTGGATGCAGCCCGCGAGCGCTACGAACAAGCGAGGGAAGATTTTGGAGATCGTTGGATGGATCTGGCTTCAACACGTCGCCAGGCCCGATGGATACTACGTGTTATGGGGGAAGCACTCGATCCTTGGGACGCCATATTTAGGCTCGGTCATGCGGTCGTTTTTGCCGGGCATATGGTCGACCAGCCCAACGCCGATCAAAAGCGCCTCGATCCAGAGGAAACGCCACAGCTTCACAACGCCATAGAAGACTGGGTAAACAATAACGATGTACGGCTCGCCTTTTCTGGTGCCGCGTGTGGGGCAGATATCCTATTCCTTGAATCAGTGATGAAACAAGGTGGTGAGGCTCATATCGTCCTGCCTTTTACGCTCAATTCTTTCCACGAACAGTGCATCGCCCATGCTGGGCCAGACTGGGAAGCTCGCTTTTACACCATTTTAGATAAGGCCTCTAGCATTACAATACTCTCGGATTTTTCATATTCAGGCGACCCCATAGACCACGCCTTTGCTGCTCTTGTTTCAGCCGGAAAAGCTAAATTGGTGAGCCGAGAACTGGAGATCCCAGTTCGCACGCTGACAGCCTGGGATGGAGAGCCAGCGCGTGGCCCTGGAGGTACTGCGCACAGCGTCGGAATCTGGCGTGAAGCCGGTCTTGAGATTGACCGCATATGGCGAGACGACAGCGATCCATCGAGCTTTTGTTGCATTGCTTCTGAATTACCTTCTCCTGTGGTCCGAGATGATCTGCGAGAAGCAGGACAAGATGTGGCCGTCCGGTCCAAAGAGATCAAAGCCATCTTATTTGCCGATGTCTCTGGTTATACTCAGCTACCTGAGAGTGAGATTCCTCTATTCGTGAGCCGATTTCTAGGGGAAGCCGCGCGCATCATGAACGATACGGCTTTTAAACCCGATGTTTCAAACACGTGGGGAGACGCTCTTTATTGCGTCTTTGACGACGCCCATTCTGCCGCCAGCTTTTCGGTTGAGCTAATGAATGCGATTAAAAATTTAGAAGGATTTTCGGTGGAGCTCAATATCCGTGTCGGCCTACACGCAGGGCCTCTGTTCGGATGTTTTGATCCGATTCAGCGGACACATACCTACACCGGTTCACACGTTTCTTTAGCCTCACGCCTCGAACCCATTGCTACCGAGGGTCAAATTTTCGCATCTGAATATTTCGCCGCGTGGGCCGCGACTCAGCCCGCAAACGACTTTCGCTTTGAATATCTCGGAGAGCGAGCCATCGAGCCGGCCGAACGACCCGTTCGCGTCTATCAATTGGTAAGCTAGAAAACCTATGTAAAACTAGGGTGCTACGCAATTGAGGAAGTGCGCTATTCACAGGGCTCTAGATTCCATATCTCTTTGGCATATTCGCTAATTGTGCGATCTGAGGAAAATTTTCCAACTCGCGCAGTATTTAAGATGGCCATCCGGGCCCATTCCGACGGATCTTTGAATGCCTCGCCCACACGAGTCTGGGTGGCGCAATAATCCTGATAGTCGGCAAGCACCAAGAACGGGTCACCATCTTCTAACAGGCTCTTGATAAAGGTATCAAACGCCCCGACTTCTCCCGGAGTAAAATGGCCGCTAGCTAGCCAATCGATTGCCGATTTGAGATTTGCATTTGCGTGGTAATATTTCCACGGATTGTAACCTTGAGCTTTGAGTGCCTGGACTTCTTCGACGCGTAGTCCAAAAATAAAGATGTTCTCGTCGCCCACTTCTTCGCGGATTTCGACGTTGGCGCCATCAAGCGTACCAATTGTCACTGCGCCATTTAAAGCGAGTTTCATGTTACCCGTGCCCGAAGCTTCTTTCCCTGCAGTTGAGATCTGCTCGGATACATCGGCAGCCGGAATGATGATCTCGGCCAAGGAGACACTATAGTTTTCCGGGAAAACAATTTTTAGCTTATCCCCCACTCGCGTGTCGTTGTTAATGACCTCGCCCACCTTATTAATGGCTCGAAGAATATTTTTCGCCAAATCGTATCCAGGTGCGGCTTTTGCAGCAAAAATGAATACACGCGGCGTGAAGTCACCGTCAGGATTGTGTAAAATGTCGCGATAGAGCGTCAATATGTGCAGCAGATTCAGGTGCTGTCGCTTGTATTCATGGAGACGCTTGATCTGCACGTCGAACATAGCATCGGGACTGATCGTCAATCCCATGTGCTCTTCGACGTAGTCGGCAAGACGGACTTTATTGGCGCGTTTGACTGCCATAAACGCCTTTTGAAACGATGCCTCATCGGCGTATTCGGCGATTTGCCGAAGCTGATCTAAATCACGCGGCCAATCCTCTCCGATCTTTGAGGTAATCAGATCTGACAGCCTTTCATTACACGCTAATAACCAACGGCGCGGGGTGATGCCGTTTGTTTTGTTTTGGAATTTGCCCGGATAGAGTGTGTCGAAATCATGGAAGAGATCTTTTTTGAGCAGCTGCGTGTGTAGCGCTGCCACGCCATTTACCGTGTGGCTACCAATAACGGATAGATAGGCCATCCGCACTTGCTTGGGGTTGCCTTCTTCAATGAGCGAAAGCCTGCTTTTCATTGCGCCACTGCCGGGCCAACGAGCCTCGACCTCATCTTCGAGAAAGCGGCGATTCAGCTCAAAAATGATCTCCATGTGGCGGGGCAATACTTTCTCAAAGAGGGGCACACTCCACTTTTCCAATGCTTCGGGAAGTAGCGTATGATTGGTATAGGCGAAGGTTTTTCTAACCAGGTCCCATGCCGGATCCCAAGAATAGGCATGCTCATCCACAAGCAGACGCATGAGCTCCGCAACGGCGACCGCCGGGTGCGTGTCGTTGAGTTGGATAGCTACCTTTTCAGGGAAGCTGTCCCAACCGTTGTTACTGCGGAAATGGCGACGGATGATATCTTGGAGCGAGGCGCTGACGAAGAAATACTCCTGAACCAAGCGCAGCTCTTTCCCAGAGGCAGTAGAATCATTGGGATACAGAACTTTCGAAATTGTTTCGCTTGTCGCCTTATCGCGCACCGCTTCCACATATCCGCCTTGGTTGAATGTCTCCAAGTTGAAGCTCTCTGATGCTTTTGCTTCCCAGAGGCGGAGGAAATTCACGGTTTTTGCACCGTAACCAACGATGGGAACATCAAACGGTAGGGCACGCACGGTGGTCACGTCCACCCACTCTGGAGAATAGTCTCCCTTGGCATCGTGTTTATGGCTTACCCTACCGTAGATCTTTACGTCGACCATATACTGCGGTCGGCATATCTCCCACGGATCGCCAAACTCACGCCAGTTATCTGGACCTTCGATCTGATAGCCGTTATTGAATCGTTGCCGAAACAGGCCAAATTCATAGTGGATCCCATAGCCAATAGCCGGAAGGTTCAGGCTCGCAATCGAATCCAGAAAACAGGCTGCGAGACGTCCGAGACCCCCGTTGCCCAATCCCATGTCATGCTCCTCTGCGATCAGTTCTTCGATATCCACACCAAGATTTTTAAGAGCCTCACGCGTATCATTGAAGATGCCGACATTGTGAAGGTTGTTGGAAAGCAGGCGGCCCATAAGATACTCCATGGACAGGTAGTAAGCTCGTCGGACATTCTGGCCATTATGGCGCTCTTGTGTCTGGATGTAGTTTTCCAGCATCCGCTCTCTTACCGCGAATGTTAGGGCCAAATACCACTCGCGCTTAGAGGCGGTCTTAATGTCCCGCGCGAGGGTAAACCTAAGATGATTGGCGATGGACTGTTGAATGCCCTTTACGCTGCTATCCAGTTCAGCGACGACATTACGAGAATTCTTGGTGGCGCTTCGCTTAGAAGCTGCTTTTTTCCTAGGCGCTTTCGGCATAATGAGACGTGGTTAATTGTATAGGATTACTTTTGCGTGGAATGCAGCGAGGACTAGAGCTGGTAATTATCTAGGTCCACAAGAATTTCGCGCGGACTGGACCCATTTTCTGGGCCAACAATTCCAAGATCTTCTAGCTCTTCCATCACCCTTGCTGCTCGGTTGTAGCCGACACGTAATCGGCGTTGGAGCATGGATGCCGAAGCTCGCTTCGTACTCTTGAGCACATCTAAAGCTTTGGGGATCATTTCGTCTTCGTAATCCCCTGTTGGCGCTTCGCTGTCCCCTCCGTCCGAGCCTTCCTGCTCTACCGTAGTCTGTGCTTCTTCCAGAAACTGAGGCGGACCGTTCACCTTCAGGTATTCGACGATCCCATTGATTTCCTCGTCGGAAACAAAGGCACCCTGAGCGCGCACCATATTCGGTGACCCCGGAGGTGTGAAAAGCATATCCCCCTTTCCGATCAAGGCCTCAGCTCCACCTTGGTCTAGGATGGTGCGGCTATCGACCTTCGATGAAACGCGAAATGAGATCCGGCTGGGGAGATTGGCTTTAATCACCCCTGTGATGACATTTACAGAGGGACGTTGCGTCGCAATGATCAGGTGAATGCCCGCAGCACGAGCAAGCTGTGCAAGCCGAGCAATGCCCGTTTCAATGTCGGCCGGAGCTACCATCATCAAATCGGCCAACTCGTCGATGATGCAGACAATATAGGGAAGTTTTTTGTCTTCAAAATAGAACTCTGCCTGCGGTTCGCGCTGCACCTGGATATTCGCCGCAGCCGCGCGTTCCTCGGGCGTCATCTCTGCATCCATCTGAGCTGCGCGCTCCATCTCCTCTTTCTTGTTTTTAGCCAGGCGTGCATTAAAGCCGGCGATATTACGCACGCCGACTTGGGCAAACATGTGGTAACGCCGCTCCATTTCTCCCAAGAGCCATTTGAGTGCACCAGGGACCTTTTTGGGTTCAGTTACCACGGGGATCAACATGTGAGGCAGCGCATTATAGGCCTGCATTTCTACGATCTTCGGATCGACCATAATAAAACGCAGATCTTCAGGGCTATATTTGTAAAGCAACGAAGCAATGACTGCGTTGATACAGACCGTTTTGCCCGAACCCGTAGAGCCGGCAATGAGGAGGTGGGGCATTTTGGTCAGGTCCGCAACAATGGGCTTGCCACTCACTTCTTTACCCAGAGCAATGGGAATTTCTGACCTGGAGCTATTCCAGACCTTAGATTCGATGATATCTCGTAGGCAAACCGGTTGAGACTTACGGTTGGGCACCTCGACTCCCACCACTCCCTTTCCCGGAACTGGGGCCAAAATGCGCACGGCCTCGGCTCGGAGACCGAGCGCAATATTCTTGTCTAGACTCGCGATCTTCTCGACCCGAACACCTGGCGCTGGAGTCACCTCATAGCGTGTAATTACCGGACCCGTGTGAATATCTCCAAGCGTGATTTTTACCTTAAACTCGTCTAGGATCGATTTGAGATCTTGGGCCTTAGCCAAATGATCTTCACCGGTGTCGTAGTCCTCATCAGGCGGACTCATTAGGAGATCCATGGGCGGGAACTGATAATCGGCTCGACGCTCCATAACTACCTCTTCGCGTTCTACCTTCTCTGCCGCAACAATGCGTACCCTGTGATCCAAACCTTCATGATGGCCTTCATCCAGCGGAGAGACAGATTCACTTTCAACTGGCAACTCAGCTTCGCCAAAAATCGTTGCCTCAGATATTTCATCTGGCGCTCCTTCCTCCACTGTTGAGTCTTCTTCTGGATCAGCACCTGTAGAAATCGGTGGTTTTTCTTTTTCCTCAGCTGCTTTGTTTGAATTTCGCCCAAAGGGGTTCAGGGTCATCCTCCTTCTCTTTATTTCAGGCTCCGGCTGAACTTCTTCGCTCTTGGGAGGAGGCGGTGGTGGTGGCATTTTACCTCCTTTTGTGAAACGCGGTGGATGCGTCAGTAAATTTGGTTTCTTCGACGACGATACATTTTCTGGAGGGCTCAGATCCTTAACAAAATCGATTGTATCTGGAGCAGCTTTGTCTGTCACAACAGGGGTTTCCTCTATTTTCGCTTGCTCCTCAGCAGACTTCGCCTGAGCGGTCGCTTGCTTTTTACGCTCACTCTCCACTTTTTTTGCATGGCGTTGTTCTTCTCTCACCTTGCGTTTTTCCTCCTTCAAGGCGACCCGCTGAGCTTTTTTCTCTGCCTTGCGCTCATCCGTCAGGCTGAGCCATTCGGAGAATCGAGTCTGGATATGGTCGATGGACTGACTCACATTTCGGATAAACGTATACAAGAGCGCACACAAAGTGATACAGGAAAGAATCAATACACTGCCATAGGGCCCTATGATGTGCTTGAGCATATCTGAGTAAACCCAGCGCCCGATGTAGCCTCCGATGCCGTTTACCAAAAGATCTTTGCCGAATACCTGATCATAGCTGCGCCAAGCCGTTTCCTCAACCATGCTTAGCAGACCAGAGAGCGCCACAAAAGTGACGGCGAAAGATATCCAGCGGATCCATTTAAATTGATGAAATTTACGAAAAAAAAGAATCCCTGAGAACCAGATAAGATAGAGCGGAAAGAGCCAAACCGCTAGTCCGTTGATTGCATAACCCATGTAGGCGGCGTCGGCACCGATTGCACCGACCGGATTGGTTGCATCACCTCCACCAACCGCAGCTGTAGTCAGGAAACGAGTCTGATCTTCCTCGAAACCCGCAAGAGCAACCGACACGAGGATGCCGTTCATCAGGCATAATAGTGCCCAGACGGGATATGCTCGCGGGCGGCTCGGAGACTTTGTTGGTCGAGTTTTACCGATATCGCGGCGGGATTTCGCCCTCTTGGGCCTGGAAGTTCGCGGTTTCGCCATGAGAGAAAATATTATGAACGCGCAAGCAGATCCCCATGGCAAGAAAAGAGCCGCCAATTGAATGCTCCTTGCTGCGGCGAGTATCGGACAATTCAGACAACAATAAACGGATGCGGCAGGGTTCGGTGGTTGCACCGCGGCACAGTGTAGGCTTTAACCCTGTCGACGTTCTCATGAGCGAATCTTCCAATGAACACCTGATCAAGGTCCCTGACCTCCCCATTCGCCTGCCGGTGTTTGAGGGACCGCTCGATCTGTTGTTATTCCTGATCCGTCGTAATGAACTCGATATTTATGATATCCCAATTCTCCAGGTTACCGAGCAATATATGGAGATCATACGCCGCATGAAGCAGAAGGATCTGGAAGTAGCGGGTGAGTTCTTCGTGATGGCATCCACGCTGATGTATATCAAAAGCAGGATGCTGCTTCCGCGCGATGAACAAGGCGATGTAGATGATGCAGCAGAAGACGAGAGCATCGACCCCCGCTGGGAGCTGGTGCAACAACTCATTGAATATCGGAAATTCAAAGAATCAGCGGCCACATTGGACGACATGATCCATGAGGCTCAGATGATCATCGCCCGCGAAGTGCAATATGATGAGAGCGATCCAACAGAAGAGCGCCCACTGACTCAAACAGACCGGATCGCAGTCTGGGGAATGTTCAATCAAGTGTTGAAGCGGCTTTCAGAACGCATGGTCGTGGGCGAAATACATGATGAAGTCGTTACCGTTTCAGATAGAATGGAATATATTATGACTGTTCTCGAAACGCGGTCTCGATTCAATTTTACAGATCTGTTCGAACAGAAGATTACCGTATCCTATCTCATATCCACCTTTATCGCCCTTCTTGAACTCACACGACTGAATAAGATTACTATTGATCAATCGACTCCCTTTGGTGACATCGAGTGTTCGCGTCTTGAATCCGACGATCATCAACGACCGCATATAGAGTATGGAACCGACTAAACGCACGCCCCCCAACGCCCACATTCTCGGACTCGGTTTGGATAATGAAGACGGCCACAAACGTGTCACACGAGCAGACCAGTTTTCTATTGTCGGTGGAAGCGAGGAAACACACGACCGCATGACTGAGACATTGATCAAGACCGTCGAAGACCTCGATCGAAAAGGAAAGCGCGTCGGAGAGGCTTCGTCTAAAGAGATTGTTGACCTCATTCAAAAAAACACGCCAAACAAATAGCCTTTTATTCCGTTATCCCCTCATGAGCGAAGAAACTCCCTCAGAATCTACCCCTCCTAAACCTTCGATAACTCCGGCAGCAAAGCCGAAGTTTAAAGTAACGCAGTCTCCCTTTGCGCCCCGAATCCGGCACTACATAAATCCGGAAAAACCCTCAATCGATCCACGCGGAGAAAGCATCCCTAAGCCTTCGAACCAAGAAACACCCAAACCACAGGGAGTTAAACCTGTCAGTTTGGCACCCGCTGAACACAAAGTAGAACCGTCCGCAGGCAAACACATTCCGGGCGCGGCACACACGCCTCACAAACCACTTTCAGCGCCGAAGATTCGCGACGCCCAAACTGACTCAAACGATGAAAACGTGCCTGCCGAGGAGAATGACACAGACGAGAACACATTCGTCGACTTTGTCCATGTAGGCTTGCAAGGCGTCGCGGCGATTGCAGCAATTGCATTTACAGCGCTTGCAGTTATTGAATTATACCCTTTTCTTTAAAGATAATTCACAAACGCTTTATGGCAGGTAAAATCCAAGAACTCGACAATTCCTCTTTTGACGCGGCGATCGCCGGTGCAGGCCCAGTCCTTGTGGACTTCTGGGCTCCCTGGTGTGGGCCTTGTAAGGCTATCGCTCCAATCCTGGATCAACTCTCAGATGAGATGGGCGAATCCGTCTCAATCTGCAAAGTCAATGTAGACCAAGCTTCAGATATCGCTGGAAAATTTAATGTCCGCGCGATTCCAACGATGCTCATCTTCAAAAACGGAGAGGTCGTCGATCAAGTCGTCGGATTGACCAGTAAGGATGATCTAAAAGCAAAACTCACTGCCGCAGCCTAGTCTGAAAAACTCAATTCAAGAGCGCCTAAGTGTATTTGGGCGCTTTTTTTGTGCTCATTTCCTTCCTTAAAACCGGATATACCCAAAAACCCTAGCAGCATAAGACCTTCTCCTCCCACTTCTAATGAAAAACATCCTACTCATTACCTCCGACGAACTGCGCTATGACTCGCTGGGCTGTACCGGAAACCCTGATGTCAAAAGCCCACACATTGATGCTCTAGCTAAGAGTGGCGCTCAATTCGACAATCACTTTGTGCCCTTCCCCAAGTGCGTACCATCGCGTTGTGCGATGCAAACCGGCCGCTACACCCACACAGATGGGATTCGTAGCGTTATGCGCGATAACCATCTTGAAAAAGGGACTCCGACCCTCCTCGAATGCTTAAGTAGCCATGGTTATGAAACTACCGTCCTTGGCCTTAACCATGTGTGGGAAGATGACTGGTTCTATGGACCGGAGGGCCAACGAGGTGAAAAAGGCGCCGGTGTCAGCGACTACACCTCATTTACTAAAGAATACACGCAGCCGCTAGCCATGACTGGCTGCACCTACCCAGATGGAGAAGCGCGGACAGGCGCTCACATAGAAGCTTTGGCAGATGTTGATTTCGACGGTTTAGCAACAGGAAAGGTCGAACGGCATTTCTCGGATGAAAACCGTACGAATCAAGCCATTCATTACCTCGAGAATATCCGCGACCCACAAAAGCCATTTTATTTACAGCTCAATCTTTCGCGCCCCCACCCTGCTTACAAGATTCACGAACCCTATTATTCAATGTATGCGCCGGATGCTATCGAAGCATTCCCTAGTGATCTGCCGGAGGGAGCCAGCCTTCCTTTGAGAGCCATGCGCGAACACCGCTTGGGCAATGATATTCCAGAGGCCAGCCTGCGAGAAATACAAGCGGTTTACTATGGAATGATCACATGTAGCGATCAGCTCGTAGGACAGGTGATTGAGACTCTTGAAAAGCAAGGATTACGGGAGGACACGCTCATCATCTTCTGCTCGGACCACGGCGACTTCGCTGGCCAACATGGAATTAATGAAAAGTGGGACGCTGCGCTCCAGGATTGTCTCTTAAAAGTTCCATTCATCATGTCAGGTCCGGGTATTCCAGAAAACCAACGTATTTCCCACCTCACCGAGCATGTAGACCTACCTGCGACTATTCTAGAATACCTAGACCTGGATAAAGGCAGACAGGATTGGAATTGGCACGGAACATCCATGCTGCCTTGCCTCGAAGGTCAAGAAACCAAAAAAGCTGTTTTTGCCGACGGAGGCCACGAGTCTGCTATGCGTGATCGAGCACCCAGGGAGATCGACCCTTGGCAAGAGAAAGATGGCAAGCGGATCAAGAAGACAGGGGGTAAACAACTGACCTACGTGGAATGCCCCGACTCTATGGCGCGGGCAAAGATGATCCGCACTCAAGAATGGAAACTCGTGATCCGCGAAGTGGGTGGCAACGAACTATTTCACGTCGCAGAAGACCCTTACGAAATGACCAATCTCTACGGAAACCCCGAATACAAAGAGCTCACAGCTGAGCTCATGTATGAACTCATCCAGTGGACTCTCCGTACCGATACGGATCGACCGTATTTGCAAAAAATAGGCGCCTAAAGCCCTGCCAGCAATCGACGGATCTCGTCGTAGCGAGCTTCAGTTTCAGCCAGCTTATTCCGTGCTCCTTCCACAATCTGTGGAGGGGCGCTATTGACAAACTTTTCGTTGCTGAGCTTGGCTCGACCGGCGTTTACCGCTTTTTCGACTTTCTCTAGCTCTTTGTTCAGGCGGGCTTTTTCCGCTTCGACATCGATACTCGAGCTAAAATCAATATAAGCAGTAGCGAGGCTCGAAACAGCAGCGGGCAATCCGTCGGGAGCTGTTCCCACACGCTCAAGCCTCGCGGCACCAATAGCCGATAAAATTTTCGCTGAGTTTGCCTCTATATCATTAGCTGCGGTATCGTCCGCGGTAAACTGGAACTCCACGTCACGCTTCGCCGCGAGCTTATACTCAGCCTTGAGAGCACGCACTTTCGAAACGAACTCACGGATGCGTCCGATACGCTCTGCAGCGGCAGCATCGAGGTGCAATGCCTCTTGTAACACCTTAGGCTGAATCGGTCCGAAATCCTGAGCAAACTGTCCTTCGGTAGCATAACCCATCAGATGAAACAGCTCGTCAGTGATGAACGGAACAAACGGATGGATTACCAGGAGTAGCTCGCGAATCACCAAATCCTGAATTGCCAAGCATGTCGACCGGGCCTGCTCATCTTTCAAGCGGATCTTCGAGACTTCGACATACCAATCGCAGTAATCACTCCAAAAGAAATTGTATATGTGGCCTGTTGCACTGGAGATCTCATAGCGATCCATGTCGTGGTTCACCCGTTCGATCATCTGTGCCAAATTAGACAAAATCGCGTGGTCATCTGCGTCCATTTGTCCACGATCGATCTGCTCCAAGATTACCTCGCGTGTCGAATTATCGACAACGTCTCCCTGCATTTGGCGGAAACGACAAACGTTCCACAGCTTGTTACAAAAGTTTCGGCTCGGTTCGAGACGGGTTTCATCGAAACGGATGTCCTGCCCCTGCGGCGCTATCGAAACAAGCCCCAGGCGCACGCCATCTGCTCCATACTTGTCGAGCAGCTCCAGAGCATCAGGAAAATTCCCCAGACTCTTGGACATCTTACGGCCCTTAATATCGCGAATCAGACCCGTAATATAGACGTCCTTAAAAGGAATGCGCTGTCGAATTTCCTCATCAGTCAAGGTGGCCTTCTCGGGTCCAGAAAGTTCTAAAGCGCTGATGATCATTCGAGCGACCCAAAGGAAAATAATGTCAAACCCGGTAACTAAGACAGATGAGGGAAAGAACTTATCAAAGCCGCGTTCTTTCATTGCCTCAGCATCAGGCCAGCCCAGCGTTGCCATCGGCCAAAGCCAAGACGAGGCCCAGGTATCGAGGACGTCTTCCTCCTGCTCCCAATTTTCCGGATCTTCCGGGCCATCGAGGGAAACATGCTGGTTGGCCGGATCATTGCGATCGGCACCCTTGCGGTACCAAACCGGGAAACGATGCCCCCACCACAGTTGTCTACTAATGCACCAATCGCGGATATTCTTGAGCCAATGGAGGTAGGTCTTTTTCCAGCGTTCTGGGTAAATCTTAATGATATCATTTTCTACCACGCGGATCGCTTCATCGACCTTCGGATACTTCATGTACCATTGCTCAGACAGACGGGGTTCAATCGGCACATCCGCTCGCTCAGAGAATCCGACATTGTTTTCGTAGTCTTTCTTCTCAACGAGTAGCCCAAGTTCGTCCAACTTCTGAGCCGCTGCTTTGCGCGCTTTGAAGCGATCCAGCCCAGCAAACTCCCCCCCGCACTCATTGACTGTCCCATCAGGATTGAGGACGTCGATCGCCGGCAAACCTGTGCGTTCTCCGATCTCCCAGTCCACGACATCGTGAGCCGGCGTAACCTTCAGTACACCGGTGCCAAATTCGCGATCGACCGCTTCGTCACCGACGATGGGAATCGCCGCGCGCGGGAAAGGCCGCCAGACCTCTTTGCCAATCAAGTGCTTGTAGCGCTCGTCTTCGGGATGAACGGCAACCCCTGTGTCGCCCATGATCGTTTCTGGACGTGTCGTCGCTATTTCAAGGTATTGGCCTGGCGCGTCGACTAGCTCGTAACGCATTTTGTAGAGAAAGCTCTTCTGCGGTTTCATGATGACCTCTTCATCTGAAAGCGCAGTCTGAGTGACTGGACACCAATTTACCATGCGCTGCCCGCGATAGACATAGCCACGTTTGTGCATCTCGACAAATGCTGTCAGGACCGAGCGTGAATAATCTTCATCTAGCGTGTGGACTGTGCGGTCCCAATCACAGGAAGCTCCAAGAACGCGCAGCTGCTTGAGGATAATGCCTCCATGCTCATCCCGCCATGCCTCAGCTCGCTTGACGAAACCCTCACGGCCTAAATCATGCCGCGTTTTACCCTCATCTCGGAGTGCCTTCTCAACTTTGCTTTGAGTCGCGATACCAGCGTGGTCTGTTCCCGGCATCCACAGGGCGCTTTTACCCTGCTGCCGCGCGCGGCGCACTAAAATATCCTGAATAGTGTTATTGAGTAAGTGACCCATATGGAGCACACCGGTGACATTCGGTGGCGGGATCATTATCGCGTATGCGTCTTTATTCTCGCTGGGCACTGCGGCAAAAGCCTTGGCGTCTTGCCATGCCTCATACCAGCGCCTCTCTACCTCACGGTGCTCATATGCTTTGGGTATCGTGCTCATTGCTCGTCTTAGAAAAAGCCGCGAAGCCAATAACAAGAGTCCGGCGGCGGCAACGGCGAAGTTTATTAGAACTCAGAAACGGCTGGGACAAACATCCCCACAGGCGGCGGGAATAGCTCTACAAGATTCCCGTCGAAACCCCAAACACTACTTTAATAAATTTAATACCCTTCCTCGTTTTACTACAGCTTTCTTGCGATATCGGGGTTTACCCGTCAACGTCACAAAATCCATGGAAAACGAAGCCCCGGACCCCCGCACCTCAAACCGCAAGCCCAAGTGGCTGCGGGCCAAGCTCCCCACGAGCCCGGCCTACCACGAGGTGCGCAATCTCGTGGAGGACAACAAGCTCCACACCGTCTGTCAATCTGCACAATGTCCCAATATGGGTGAGTGTTGGTCCCGGGGCACCGCGACGGTCATGATTTTGGGCAACGTGTGCACCCGTGCTTGTGCATTTTGCGCCATTCAGACGGGACGTCCGACAGAGTTAGACCTTGGCGAACCCGCTCGTGTGGCGGTGGCGGTCAAAAAAATGGGCCTCAAGCATTGCGTTATTACATCCGTGGCACGCGATGATTTGAAAGACGGCGGGGCCTCGGTTTGGGCGGCGACGATTCGCGCGATCAAACACATGAATCCCGGCACAGCAGTTGAGGTCCTCACAGCAGACTTCCGCGGAGTCGCTGAACACCTCGATGTAGTCCTCGACGCCAACCCAGATATTTTTAACCACAATCTGGAAACAGTCGAACGCCTTCAACGCCCGATCCGAAAGACTGCACGCTACGAACGCTCCTTATGGGTATTGAAACATGCTAGTGATCGAGGACACGTGACAAAATCCGGAATCATGCTCGGCATCGGTGAGCGTGAGGAAGAAATTTATCAGGTCCTCAAGGATATCCGGGCTGCCGGTGTTAAGATCCTGACAATCGGCCAATACCTCCAACCCTCGGAAAAACACTCACCCATCGATCGCTGGGTCACACCGGAAGAATTTGAACACTGGAAAAAAGTGTCCCTTGATGAATTGGGCTACGACGTGTGCGAGTCCGGGCCGCTCGTGCGCTCATCTTACCACGCTGAGGAGCAATCGGCGCGCTATGCTCCGACTCCTGCGGCTTCAGCTTAGTTTTTGAGCAACGTCTTTTTCGGGTCCGGGTCAGATCCGCGGACCACATCAACGCAGCCTGTCACTCTTGCCATGAAATTATTCCACGCCCTCCTACTCAGCTCGTCACTCGCGATCAGCTCACTCTTCGCCGACGAAACGCAACCCGAACAAATCGTTTGGGACCTGAGTTCTCTATTCGATACCGTCGAAGACTGGGAATCCGCGCTAAACAAGGTAGAGACTGAAATGCCTGCACTGGCTAATTATGAAGGCAAACTCGGTGACAGCGCCCAGTCCCTGTTGTCAGCATTGAAGCTGCAATCCAACCTATTTCGCCAGCTTGTTCACGTCTACGCTTACGCCGCGCTGAACGCCGATGAAGACATCCGCGAATCAGAGCCCCAGGCAAGAAAGCAGCGTGTCTTGAACACCTACAACAACCTCATACAGGCCAGTTCGTGGATGGAGCCAGAGATCGTAAGTATTGGCAGCAAGGTTATCGAGGGCTTCATCGCGGATGAACCTGCACTCGAGCCATTCGACTTCAGCCTACGCAATTCTCTACGTATGGAAGCGCACACGCTCACCCCGGAAGCCGAGCGAGTAATGGCCGCCGCCAGCCAACTGACTAGCCAGCCTTCGTCCACATACAGTATTTTGGCAAATGCAGACGTAGACTGGCCAACAGTAACACTTAGTAACGGCACGGAGGCCTTTCTCAACCAAGCAGGCTATACCAAACATCGCGCTGCGCAAAACCGCCTCGACCGCAAGCTAGTCTTCGATGCCTTCTGGGGAACATTTCAAAAATATAAGCGCACTATGGGGCAAACGCTGCTCTCCGAGGTCCAAGCAAACGTCTTCCAGTCACGCATGCGCAATTACGAAAACATCCTCGATTGGGCGCTCGCAGACGACAATTTACCTGAGGATGTATACCGTTCACTCGTGAAGGTAACCAATGAGTCTCTTCCCTCGCTCCACCGGTATTTCAAGCTGCGTGGGCGCATGCTTGGAGTCGAGGATCTGAGTTACTACGACATTTATCCGGAGCTGGTGACCAGTGACATGAGCTTCAGCTATCAAGACTCGATCGATTTGAGTATCGAGAGCACCCAAATTCTAGGGGAGGATTACAACACTAAGCTGGCCACCTATTCTCAGTCGGGCCATGTCCACGTCTACCCTTCTAAGGGTAAACGTTCCGGTGCCTATATGTCCGGTTTCGCTTATGATGTGGATCCATACATGTTGCTCAACCATAACGACGACTACAACTCGATGAGCACCTATGCCCACGAGATTGGTCACGCACTCCACACAATACTGAGCAAGGAAAACCAGCCATTTGAGAAGGCGAGCTACTCCACCTTCGTTGCAGAGACAGCCGCTATCGCCAATGAACTCCTCGTCCATGATCTCCTTTTGGAACAAGCTGATTCCGATGAGGAAAAACTTTTTATTTTGGGCAATGCCCTCGAGCAACTCCGTGGCACCTTCTTCCGCCAGACCATGTTCGCCGAATTCGAACTGGCGATTCATGAAGAGGTCGAACAAGGGCACCCGCTTACAGGTGACCGCCTAACTGAGATTTACGGCGATCTCCTCCGCCGCTATCATGGACACGACGAGGGAGTGTTAAACATCGATGAAGCCTACTGCGTTGAATGGGCCTATATCCCCCACTTCTATTACGACTTCTACGTTTACCAATACTCTACCTCTATCTCTGCAGCCGCTTATTTCGTGGAACAGATCAAGACCGGAGGTGAGGCTGCCTTGGAAAAATATCTCGCAGTGCTCAAGGCAGGCGGCTCCGACTACCCCCATGATATTTTCATGAAAGCCGGCTTGGATATGACTCAGGAAGCGCCCTATCGGGCTCTTATCCGACGGATGGATGAAATCATGGACCAAATCGAAGCGATTCTGGATAAAGACCCCATCCGCTATTCAGGCGAAGCGAGTTCCTGAATCTCAGCACGTTGTGAATAATGCCACAGCTGCTTGAAAAGCGTTTTCCTCAATCTCCCAAAAGCTGCTCCATCTTTTCGACCGACTTGTGCAGATCGGTTGAGGCATGCTTAAGCTTGTCAGCCAAATCCGTATTACGCCTGGCAATACTCGCGCCCTCGTGAGCACTTGCGTCAACATTGTTTGTCATGGTATTTAGCTCGGATATCTCCTCCGTCTGCCGCCGAGCACGCTCGGATATTTGGTTCAACAAATCACGCGTGTCGCGCGCCCCCCCTACAATACTCTCGAAGTCTTTGAGCACCTCGTGACACATATCCTCACCGCGGCGGCTCTTCTCGATCGAGTCTTCAATTTTAGCAGTCGTCTCTTTGGCGGCAGCAGCACTGCGCAAGGCTAAACTCCGAACTTCATCTGCGACCACAGCAAACCCCTGACCTGCCTCACCGGCACGGGCTGCTTCGACGGCCGCGTTGAGAGCGAGTAGGTTCGTCTGGAATGCAATTTCATCAATGGTCGTGATGATTTTTCCAATACTGTCGCTCGCTTCCCGTATCGCGTTCATTGCCTCAGACATGCGGTTCATATTTGTCGAGCCCATCTCGGCGACACGAAGGGTATCGTCCGAAGTCTTCTGAGCGCGCTCTACATTTCCTGTAGTTTCTCGCGTATGCCCGAGCAAGCCATCCAGCGTCTTGCGGGCATGCTCAAACGTATCCACCTGTTCCTTAGAATTTTTGTTCAGTCGATGACTGCTGTCTGCTACCTCAACGCTATAACCCAAAAGCTCACCGGAACTTTTTGTAAGCCCTCGGCCCAGCCTGGCAAACTGGCCCAAAATATTTCTCTGCAAAAAACCGGCTGCAAGCCAAACGAACAAAGCTACAATGAGCAGGGTAATCCCAATATTTATCAAAAATCCTAAAAATTCTGCTGCTAGTAATGACTTCAGCTCCGACAATTCTTTATCCGCTTGGACGATCCCAATGACCTCACCTTTTCGGTCATAGAGGGGAGCAGCTGCCGAAAGCCAGTCACCGTGTTTATCAGAATAGAGCTCACTTGCATTTGCCTCTCCCTCGAACGCTTTGAGCATGTGCGCTGGCGCTGGCAACCGGTTTCCAATAAATGGTTCGCTGGGAGTCATCACGACAAACTCCACCTCACCACTCTCCTCGAAATCATCCGTTTTTCGCATTGTATAGAGTGGTGATTGCAATCCAAAAGCCGCTTCCATAGCCCGCAATTCTTCACGTATTGCGTGAAAAGCATCGTGCCCCGCAGTCACCTCGGTAACCGAGCCTTCGATTGCGGCATGACTGTCTCCATCGACACAGCGAGATACGGCTTGAGCAATCCCAAGCAGCCGACTCTGCGAACGTTCAATCGTCGTCTCCTTAATCCCGAAAAAGCTCCGAACCGAGGTGATGCCTGCCGTCAGCACGACCACACACACAGCGAAGACTAAGATCTTTTGTTTAAAGGAGAATTGCATTCATCCCCAAACGTCGATTCGGGAAGGAAAAAATTGAGATGAAATTATCAGCGCATGTTTCCCCGTTCTCGTCAACGTGGCTTCACCGCAGAGACGAGCACATAATCATCAAGGCCGAGTAATTGCCCCCAACGCTCCGCGCCGCGACACGTATCGATATCCTCCTCGCTAAGTATCACGCGGGCACTCTCTCTTGTTTCGCCCATCATGAAACGACCCTCGGTGTAAGCATACATACCAGGATACACGTAATGCGCGATCGACTCACTGACGACGTCATCAAATCCCAAGCGTAGAAGCCGGGCCACGTATTCTCCGATGTCATACATATTCGCGTCCGGTATAGAAAAACGCCGACGCTTCATTTTTTGTCTCAATCTGTTAGTCTTCGATCCAGGTAGAGGTAGCATATCGGCCACAGCTAGCCGCCCACCAGGCTTCAACACACGCCATGCCTCTTCCAAGAACTTCTGTCGTGTGTTGAAGTGAAATGCACTCTCCAAAGCTACAACTCGATCCACCGAAGCATCATCTATCGGAAGCTCTGTTGCCGAAGCCAGGCGAAGATCTACCCGGCTCTCCAAGCCGTGGGCAGCAATCCGCATGCGGCCATGCTTCACATGCAGCGGAGTCACATTCACGCCATAGATCTTTTCGAAATCATACTCCCTTGCCCAGAGCAAGTCTTGCTCACCGTAACCAAAACCCGCATCGAGTATAACGCTATCCACCTCAAACTGGGCCCATTCTGCAAGCTTTCGGGCGAGGGCTGTGCAAGCCTCGGGATAGGTGTGCGCGTCTTTCCAATATCCAAGATTCAGCCACAAGTCTTTTTGCCTAGAATTAAATCCCTCGTCCAGACCCTCCAATACATCATCGCCGAGGAGCTTATAATAAGCCGAGGCATCGGTCTTGAGCGCCAAAGAGATATCTTGGACAGTACGTCGTAATTTTTCTAACGGCTTCATAGAATTTAAAAACGTGTCTCCCCAAAAAGTTAATGATAGCGCGTTTGGCTATCAAAAAAGAGCTCTGCCGTCACAACGCGACACCTCAATTCTTTTCCGCTTTGTGTGCGCGCCACCAGCTATAAATGCCATAGAGGATCAGAAACTCGTAAATAATCATGAGCAGGCATGTCCACATCAAGCCCTTTTGCCAGTACATCCAAGCAGCAACTGCGTCGACGACGAGCCAATAAAACCAATTTTCATAAACGCGCCGAGCCGTCAGAAAAGTCGCAAACAAGGCAAACAGTGTGGTGAACGAATCGAGGTAAGGCATCTCAGCTTCCGTCCATCCGTCCAAATAAAACCCACAGCCCAGCACCAACACACCCAAGCAGATGATTGCAAACAGGTGTTGCCATAACTTTAAGAAAGTCACCTTAAAGACGATTTCTTCGTCTTCGTTTCCACTCCAAACCCGCCAGCCATAGACTGCCATAGCGACATAGTAGGCATTCAGCCAGGCATCCATGTAGAATTTTGCTCCGACAAATAGATAGATATAAATCGCACTACCGATCCCTCCCGCGATCCAACACAAACGTATCTTAGCCGTCGCAAGTATGAGATATAGTAGGCTCAGCACAAAGGCCAAAGCCTCCAGCCAGCTGGTGATAAATAGTTCCCTAAGTATGTCTTCCACTTACAGCTAGAATTGAGGACTGACAGTGCATCAATGCAAGGCTGGTTATAGGCACGAGCCCTTTGATGTCAGGACGCCCTCTCATGCATGGACAAATCGACTTTGAGCACTTTACTCCTGATTCATGTCGAAAATGGGATTTATCGGAGCTGGGCGCATGGCAGAGGCAATGATCATGGGCCTCCTCTCCCAAGATGCTTCTTCTAGCGCTAACCTGGGCTGCTCCAGCGGCTCGGGTGCGACAGCACGCACGCTCAGCGAACGCACGGGTATTCGATATTACCCTACCACACTTGAGCTCGCGGATGATTGCGATGTCTGGGTTTTGGCTCATAAGCCTTTTCAATTGGTGGACCTACCCCATGAACTCACTGAGTTATCTCGCGGAAAACTCATCGTTTCTGTGCTTGCTGGAATACTCCTGAGTGATCTCTCAAAGAAGTTCCCCCATGCGCGGAATATTGTCCGAGCGATGCCAAACACCCCGGCACAAATTGGAGCGGGCCTTACCGGGTATACATTCTTTTCTGAGCCTCTCGACTCGGATGCAGCACAGATTACCACCCTATTGGCTGCATCAGGTAAAGCATTGAAAATCCAAGAATCCGATATGGACGCCCTCACTGCAATCAGTGGATCCGGGGTCGCATACATTTTCGATTGGGCACAAGCGATGATCGATGCAGGGGTAGCCCAAGGCTTGTCTCATGGGGTATCGACTGAGCTTGTTCTTTCGACCTTCTCAGGAGCCTCTGCCCTGATGGAGGCCTCGCCCACACAGTCACCAGGTGCATTACGCGACGCAGTCGTGTCCAAAGGCGGCACCACCGAAGCTGCCCTGAAGGTATTTGCAGAACAGAAGACTGCCCAAACTATCAAAGTCGCTGTCCAAGCTGCCGCAAATCGCTCACGTGCACTCTCTAGAGGTGATGAATAAATCAGATCTGCTCGAGCAACTCATCGAGGCCATTGAAGGGGAACTCTCACAGAACGAAGGCGCGGCCCGTGAAGCTTCAGAATATGCTACACATGAGGAGGCAAAAGCCACCAGCAAATGGGATACACAGGGCCTGGAAGCGTCTTACCTCGCACAAGGCCAAGCCAACCACGCACGCGAACTCCGCGACGCTATTGCCCGGCTACACACGTTAAAAAATCAAGGCACCTCAGCTACCATGCATATCAGTGAGGGCAGCTTGGTCACCCTCGATATAAATGGCGAAATCGGCTATTATTTTCTTGTGCCAGTAGGGGGTGGACACGAGCTAGAGTATGGAGGCAAGGCGATCGATGCCTTAACTCCTCAATCCCCCTTAGGCCGTCAGATGATGGGTAAGCACACCGGGGGGGCGGTAGTTTTTCCCAATGGGTCGCAAGCTCGGATCACTGATTGGAGCTGATCGGCTCTGGTCATTACCACCGATCTATTATGTGAAAAGCTACTCGCCCTTACGGGATTGCAATTTCTGGTAATCTACGATGCCTAAACGATGATGGATGCGCTGATTAATCTGCTCCTACCAGCCGGAATCGCTGGCTATCTGCTTTATCTCTGGCAAGCAGATCTTGCCGCTCAGCGCGCGGGTAGCCCAGAGACCAATCCGATACCCGGTGCCACACCTTCTACCCTCGCCGCCTGCGTCATCGGTGCTATGGGAGCTTTGATCATACTTGCCGTCGAAACTGGCGGTGAGATCGCCCTAGGGATCGCCTCCGAGCAGAAGACGATCACAATCCTCTTCATTATTCCGATGCTTGCGGCAGCGATTTATGAGGAGGTAATTTTTCGTGGCTTTCTTGTGGTCCGCAACCGAGGGCGTGCTGCCCTAGTCGCGAGCATTTTTGGGTTCTCCCTCATTTTCGGCCTACTGCACGATTTCCTTTGGAGCTACACCATCCCAGAGGATGCCGAGAGCTGGGAGTTTTGGAAAGCGTCCCTTGAACTGAATCTCAGCCTTAAAGGCTGGTTTAGCTTCACTCTCGTTTTACTTAATAGCTTTTGGTTTTACGCTGTGCGCTTCCTACCTCAGAACCCCGAGCGTTCGCTGCTACCCTGCTTCATCGCTCACGCAGTCAGCAATCTCGGGGTGTATGTGGTTAAAGCCAGCCAGGGCTTTGTGGAGGGTTGGCTGTGATTCGGTTGTATGACCGCTACATCTTCAGCCGTTGGCTAAGGGCGTTCCTTATTACATTCGGAGTAGTCAGCCTTCTCCTACTCATGGAACGGATGTATGACGATTTGTGGGATCTTGTGAATTATGGAGCATCCTTTCGAGAAGGTATGCTCTACTTCCTCTGGATCATGCCACATTGGGTGCCGATACTCATGCCAGCCGCAGTCCTTGTCTCTTCGCTTTTGATACTCATCCAGATGCATTCAAAGAGAGAAATTGTCGCTTTGCGCGCGGCGGGGGTGAGGACTTTTAAAATCACTCGGTCACTCTGGGCTGCGGGTATTTTGTGTGCTGGGGGCCTTTTCCTACTCAACGGCTGGGTGATTCCATCTTCTGTCGATGCGGCCAACCTTCTTTTGCGTAATATAGAGTTCCGCGCTGCGGAATCCGCCGGGGACAAGCCTCAGGACATAGGAACAGTCGATCAGCTAGCCTTTGCGAATGAACTCGGCGGTCGCCTTTGGTTTTTTGACCAGTTTAATACGCGTTCTTATACCGCTCAAGGAGCTCATATTTACTTAACGAATACAGAACGCCAGTTGATTGCGCACACCGAAGCACGCGAGGCGTTTTTTGACGATAGCACCAAAACGTGGACCTTCATAGACGGGAGTACGCTGTATTACGGTGAGCGCGGAGAAACGTCCGGCATGCGCATCGAGACGTTTGACACATGGATTCCCCAAAATTTCAGAGAAGATCCGGAGACCATGCTCGCACTGAGTCGCCGTCCAAAGGATCTTTCCTTTAAGGCGTTGCGGCGTCTTCTCGCCACTGAAGAACTGAAGAGCAGCCCCGCACTGGCACCGTTCCGTGCACGCATGCAGCAAGTCTGGGTGTCACCGGTCATGATCTTAGTGGTAATCGGACTGGCTATCCCTTTTGCACTGCGCGGGATACGGACCAATCCGATGGTGGGTGTCTCTCAAGCGATCTTTGTCTTTTTCTTTTATTATATGCTTATCAACGCATTCACGGTTTTGGGCGCACGTGAGGTCATGACTGCCCAACACTCTGCGTGGGCACCTCACGGACTCATGGCCTTGGTGGCCCTTTTCTTAAATATCCGACGTGTCTAATTCCGAACTTCTCCAGAGCCCTGGCCACAAACTCAAACTGAAGGGCCGCCAACGCCATGCAGCTTCACAAGGCCATCCTTGGGTATACGCTAACGAGTTAGAGGCCCCACCGAGCACGCTTCAGGCAGGTCAAAGTTGTGCCCTGCACGACAGTCGCGATCGATTCATTGGATATGGCTTGGTCAATCCAAAATCCAACATCATCTGGAGGCGCTACTCCTCGCATAAAACAGAGTCCACATTAGGCGCTCAAGAGCTTCAAAGAGCTCTTGCAAAGTCAATCGATCTTCGAAGTGAAGAGACATTCTGCCGACTCGTCTGGTCAGATGCAGACTTTCTTCCAGGCCTCATTATTGATCGCTTTGGTGATGTAGCTGTAATCCAGTCAGTCACCGCTGCCATGGATGCACGACTCGATATCGTGGCTGCTATCTTGAACGAGTTACTCGGCTTGAAAGAAATCGTCTTTCGTTGCGACGCTCCCATTCGCAGCCACGAAGGCGTAGATAAGTTTGTCCGTACCTATTCTGGCAGACCCCTAGAACCGGCGTGGTATGAGATCGATGGCTTTCAATATCTCCTCGATCTTCAGGACGGACAAAAGACAGGATTTTATCTGGATCAACGTCCACAACATAAAAGAGTTGGGGTATTGGCTTCGGGCAAACGTGTGCTTGATATGTGCTGTAATCAAGGAGCCTTTGCAATGCACTGCGCTCAAGCGGGTGCCACCGAAGCCCGGGCTGTCGACATCTCGGAAGCGTGCATTACCGCCACACGAAAAAATGCCGAAAACAATGGCCTCCCCATTGAAACAGTCACAGCAAATGCCTTTGACTACTTTAGCGAACATAAAGGAGACAGCTGGGACGTTATCATCTTAGATCCACCCAGCTTTGCGCGTAATCGAAAAGCAGTTAATGGCGCCCTGAAAGGCTATAAAGAACTCAACCTACGCGCTATTCAATCCCTGGAGCCCGGTGGCATTTTGGCGACCTACTGCTGTTCACACCATGTTAGCCAAAGCGACTTCCTTAGAACCATCTCCGAAGCTGCTGCTGACGCGCGACGTTCTATACGCGTTCTCGAAGTCGCGGGACAGCCTGCAGATCACCCGATCCTCCTAAACTTTCCTGAAAGCCAATATTTGAAAGGTTTTATTCTCCAGCGAATTTAGTTGATTTAGCGACCACTCAATACTGCCTTGAAATCTTGGGAAATTTACCCTGTCCTCCAAAAGTCCCCCTCTATGAACGAGACTCATGCCATAGTCTTCTTTCTAAAATTCCCTGAACCTGGAAAGGTGAAGACGCGTTTAGCGGCCGCTGTGGGATCCGAACATGCGATGATGATTTATCGCTGGATGGTGGAGACTTCTTGGGAGAATGCCGAGGGGCCCTGGCAACGTTTGCTCAGTGTAGCCCCGGCAGATAAGACCGAAGAGTTCAATCAATGGCTCACTCCTGATTTCCCTGCCTTTGCTCAGGTGGAAGGTGATCTCGGTAAGCGAATCGATAACACCGTGAACATGCTTTTTGATCGGGGTTTCAGTAAAGTACTCTGCGTCGGCGGAGATTGCCCCACCTTAGACCGGGAGCTTTATGCGGAAGCATTCCGAAAACTCGATATTTTTGATGTGTGTCTCTCCCCAGCAACGGACGGCGGCTACGTCATGATTGGCATGAACCAGCCGCAGCCTGATCTATTTAATCGGATCGAATGGAGTACTGAATACGTAATGGAGCAGACTCTCGAAGCAGCTGGCCAAACAGGGTTGAGCGTAGGAACGACCCGTGCCTTTAGCGACGTCGATACAATTGAAGACTACGAATTGCTTCGAGGACAAATGGTAATACCCTCTGGCGCGTAAACAACCGTGCACGACATTTTACCCACCCTGTCAGAATGGTGTGATAACGGAAAACCCTTTGCCATCGCCGTGGTCACTCGGGTCACAGGGTCATCACCTCGAGAAAAGGGCGCTCTTATGGCCATCGCACAAGACGGTGCGGCCGTCGGAAGCATCAGCGCCGGCTGTGTAGAGGCAAAGGTTATTGAAGCAGCAAATGAGGTGCTCATGACTCATGAACCAAAGATACTTTCCTTCGGCAAAGCGGATGAACTCGATCCTTGGACGATCGGGCTCTCCTGTGGAGGGTCAATCGATATCTTGGTTTCAATCTGGGACCAGAGTTCGCCAATTTTGAAAGCATGGTTGGACGAGGCAAATCTATGGCAAGAGGCCACATGCTGGATCCCGCGCAGTGGTGACTTTAGAATAGCTGCCGAAAATGGGGATCGAGAGCTCAGTGCTACCCATTACTTGCTCCATTTCAAGCCCCCACCCCGTCTGCACATTATCGGCGGTGGTCATATAGCCGGGCATCTGTGCGCGTTGGCACGACAGACAGGCTGGCATGTCACCGTAATCGATCCGCGGGATAGTTTTACTGAGTCAGGACACTTTGCCGTAAAGCCTCACGCGATTCATCGTGCATGGCCTCAAGATGTCTTACAGGCCAAACAATTCGGAAGCGCAGACTATGCAATTTTACTCACGCATGACCCAAAAATAGATGACCCAGCGATCACGATTTTGTTGAAATCTGAGGCTGCGTATATCGGAGCTCTCGGCAGTCACACGACTCAACAGAAGCGGAAACAACGCCTCTGTGCACAAGGATTTAGCCTAGAAGATATCAAACGGATCCATGGTCCGGTAGGAGTCGATATCGGTGCCCGCACCCCTGCGGAAATTGCAGTCAGCATCCTAGCTGAAATAATCTCAGTTCGTAATGGAGGGCCCAAGTGGAAATCGGTCTCTTAGTCCTTGCCGCTGGCCAGTCTTCCAGGATGACTGGAACACACAAATTGCTACGCCCATGGCCAAGTCAGCACGGGGGAACGACAGTAATCGAACATGTCTTTGAGACACTAATTTTGGCCCACACTTGGAGTTCTGTGAGATGCGTTCTTCCTCCTATACCTAGAGCGTTATCCCATCTCATTGAACCTATCATTGGTGTGGAAAATTGTGTGCTAAACCCACATCCAGAGGAAGGTAAAGGCAGCTCTATCGCTCTCGGGGTCGCAAGCTTTCCCAGCGGGCTAGATGGCGTGGTGATCTGTTTGGCAGATTTACCCTTACTCACTAAAGAAATTGTGCGGATTATCGTCCAAAAAGCCAAACTTCAACGTATTGTTATGCCAGTTACTTCTGAAGGTCCACGACACCCAATTTTTTTTGCATCAGACTACCTAGAGTCCTTCAAGTCTCTCCGCTATGACCAAGGCGGAAAAAGGATAATCGAAGAGCATTCCAACGATATCATAAAGATCCGTTTTGATGACTCTACCCCTTTTGAAGATATAGATAACGAAGCATCCTATCGACGGGCATTAGGGATAGCCCATGCCTCCATTATTTGAGGTAAAACCTGTTCAGAAACACTATATTAAGTAGCTCTTCACTTCATCTACTTAATCTGTCCGGCTCCTTTATATTGGCATTCCAGGTGGATTACCTCGCCGCACGTACAGGTAACCTGAATCTTTTTCACCTCGCCGTCGACCATGACCAATTCGACTTTGGGTTGACCTTCTCCTCCAGCTACAATGTGCGCTTCCCCAGAATTTTTGTCACCCGGATTTGCTGAGCCAGGTTCGGGAACTGTCCATTGTTCTAGGCTTTGAGTAGGAACATTTTCGTTTCCCTTTCCAGCGATCACTTTAGCAACCGTCTGCCGGCCATTGAGAAAACTCTCCATGAGGCTATCGATTCATTGCCGATTCGAGGTAATTGCGTAGACCTGAGACCGCCTGGGAGTGAATTTGGCAAATGCGCGATTCTGTGAGTCCCATGACTTCGCCAATTTCAGCAAAATTCATTTCCTCGTAGTAATACATCACCAATACCCGCTGAGGCACGTCAGGAAGATCTTTAATCCGGGTGCGAAGCAAGTCGAACATCTCTTTATTTTCAGCTGTCTCCCGGGAATTCATTTCGGTCGGATCGCTGATTGCGTCAGCGATGGTCGGACCCTTGGACTCTTCTGGATCGGGCGACTGATCTAAGGTTACGTGCGTTATAGGCTGCACCTGCTGCATCAACTTTGCATATTCTTTCTTGTTAAGCCCCAACTCTTTGCGGATCTCTTCTTCAGACACCGGACGACGGAGGCGTGCTTCCATTTCGTTGACCTGCTTGCGGAGCTCTTTCGCCTTGGAGCGGTTTGAGCGTGGCATGCAATCGATACGGCGCAGCTCGTCGAGAATAGCTCCCCGGATACGCAAGATAGCATACGATGCGAATGACTTTTTCTTGGAATGGTCGAATTTGGATATGGCCATAATGAGCCCTTTGACACCTATGGAATAAAGATCCTCCGCATCGATTTTCGATGGAAAGTGAGTGTTCATTCGGGCCACAATCGACTTAACCAATGGCAGATATTTCTCTACCAGCTCCCAAGGCGGCTCCCCGTTCGAGCCAGAATTTTGAGATTGAGTATAGGCAGCAGCAACGGCTTGTGGCTGAACAGGTGCCCGTGTATTACGGGCAGCGGATTCTGAGCTTTGTGTCTTTTGTGAGTCTATTGATGCAGTCATGATATTCTACGTGAAAGGTTATTGAGTTACAGGCTCCTGAGCTTTCGAGACCGCTCTGGCCTTTGCCCCCGAGGGTTGATCAGCCGCTGCCCCGCTATCTTCAGACTCAGCCACCTCATTCATATGATCGATGTGTGCTTCTCGGACGGCGTTGATGATGATTTGGACGAAAAAACGAGTTACAAAAGCTGCGATCAAACAGGCGATCGCGGCGTCGCGTAGTATCGGGATGAAGTCACTGCCCGTCATCATTCCGGTGAAAAAGGTGACCGAGAAGGCCAGGAAACTGGCAAGACATATGAAGAATTTAGCGGCGTTCATTGTTCTTAGGGGGTTTAGAGAATATTACGAGGGAAGGTACGTTCGAGCAGGCTGCTAATGATGTCGGTGGTATAGTCTCCGGCCACATTTTGGCCGGTGCTAACAAACCAGGGAGAGAGACCGCCTTTGCGGACAATCGACCAGAGTTTCGTGGCCTGAGACAACTCGTCTAGATGAGTCATCACGAGATGGTTGACCTCCATTTCGCCTCCCATCTGCAATGCGTCCTTGATCAGTGACAGCTCATAGACGGCGTTGATAACTAAGACGCGAGACTCGACTCTCATTTCGTCGAGCAGTCGGCGTATACGTATCCACTCTTCTTTCTTTGTCCTGTGGATACCTGGAAGGTCCAGATATACGCGCTCACTTTCAGACAATTCGTCGATAACGGCAGGATTACGATGAAAATTAACCCCCATAACGTCGCAGAACAGACGAAGCGCATCATCTGGATTTGGCGTTTCGTGGTCTACTTTGAGGACGTGGACGTTTTGATTACCGATCAAGACGTCTTGGGTGATTTGCTTACAGAGTGCGGTCGTCTTTCCAACGCCAGGCGTTCCGATAAATGCTATCCGGGGGGCGATTTCTATGCGATCAACACGCTCAAAATCACGGCGTAGCCAATGTGAGACTTCCGCAAGTGCACGGGACGTGGGTTTGTCTTTGATTTTCTCCCAAAGAGGAGAGTTTTCGAGCCCAGCCAGCAAAACATTATCGAATCCGGCACTCCGTAGTACACGAGATAGGTTTACTGACTGGTAATCAGTGCGCGTGCTCTCATACCGAGAAGCTGCAGTGCGAGATGAAGGTTTGGTAGGTGAGGGAGCCGAAGCCTTAAAATCGTCGGATACCGCTGGCTCCTCTTTTTCTCCAAGACTATCCGTAATACCTAGATCTACATTTTCGTCGGAATCCTCCAATTCGTCAGGGAGCGTAATGTTAAATTTTCTGGATTCGCTCTTATTGCCCTCTGAATCTGCACCCGTTTCTTCGGCTACAGGAATGTGCGATACAACTTCCAATCGAGGGGAATTGAGGAAGCGACTGAGCCCTTGGCCATCAAGTTGTTTCACTGAAAGCACGCGGCCCTTGCCACCCATACGCTCTTGAATAACTCTAACTGCTTCTTCGGCACTTTTTACCACAAACCTGTATTTTTTTCCCGGTAGTATATTGGGATCCACCTCGGGGGTGCCTTGTTCTTTAATCTGGGGTGTGATTTTAGACATTGAAGATGAGTGCCAAGGCTTCAGGCCAGAAATTGATCACGTCCGACAAGTCGAGAGAGGGGCTTAGCGTCGTGGATATTGGGAAACCAAATGTAAAGTTTGCGACGCAGACCGAGGGCATGCCAGGTATCGGGAAAACGCCCCCGACAAATCCTGGTCTCGCATTCTACGCGAGCTTGGGCCCCTGGTGTTATCGTGTTCTGCATCATCTGCTCAAAAACCTAGCTTCGCAGATGCCAACGACACAAAGAGACTCACAAGCTAATGATTTTCAGGATCTTATAAAATTAAAAAAATTCCACCACAACCTAACCGCTTCATAATGGCAGCATTTTCCCATCACCTTTGATCGGTAAATGGTATTATTTTCTCAACTCTAGCGGATAGTCTTCGACGCAGCTTCAAGCTTTTCACGATGCACACGAGAAACCACGACGTATTTCTCGGCCCACCCACGTAGACTCATTTGCTCGTCTATACTTAGCTCACGCACTACCCTACCTGGGGTCCCCAAAACCATTGATCCCGGGGGTATACGTATCCCCTGTGTGACCACTGCACCTGCGCCGATAATCGAACGTGCGCCGACGACGGCACCGTCGAGAATGGTTGCATGCATTCCGATCAGACATTCGTCCTCGATCGAACAGGCGTGGATCATGGCCAGATGCCCCACGGTCACATAGTCGCCAATGTAAACACCCAGGTCATCAGCGAGGTGCACCACACTACCGTCTTGGATATTGGAGCCCTCACCCACAACAATGCGTTCTATGTCACCTCGCAGCACAGCTCTGGGCCACACAGATGATTTTGAAGCGAGCTTTACATCTCCAATAACTGTGGCATCGGGATGGACAAAGGCATCTGCAGCGATATCCGGGTTACGATTCAGAAACCTGTCTAAACGAGTGCGTAAATCCATATCCCGGAGTGTTAGAAGTTGGCGACTTGAAGGCATTACTCCAAATCGCCGCCGGTGTTAAAGCAACTAGAGGGATCCGACAAACGATTTAATCTTCTCTAAACCAGTCTGAATGACTGCATCAGAAGTAGCATAACTCAAGCGGAGATACCCTTCGGCACCGAAGCCAGTTCCAGATGCCAGGGCAACCTGATGTTCTTCTAAGATGCGCTCAGAGAATACATCAGAACTTAATCCAGTCCCAGAGATATCAGGAAAGACATAGAACGCACCTTGCGATCGGAAGCAGCGAATACCGTCAATAGCATTGAGCCCATCAACCAACATCAGTCGACGGCGATCAAAGTGGATCAGCATGTCGGCTATCGCAGCGCGGGCCGCGGCACGATTCTCCAGAGCGGCAAGAGCACCATACTGGGCAAATGTCGTTGCTCCAGAGGTGGTTTGGCTCTGCAGATTCGAAACCGCTTTCGCTACAGGCTCCGAGGCGAGCAGTGTTCCGAGGCGCCAACCAGTCATAGAAAAAGTCTTACTAAATCCTCCGACAGTGATGACCCAATCTGAAATCTCCGGGTCCATGGACGCCGGACTGAAATGCGTGGCACCATCGTAGAGAAGGTATTCATAAATCTCGTCCGACATTAGGAAAATACCTTTACTTGCGCAGAGCTCGGCAATGGCTTGGATCTCAGACTTCTCGTAGATCGCGCCTGTTGGGTTTGAGGGACTATTCAGCACGACCATCTTGGTCTTATCTGTGATCGAAGCCTTTATACGCTCAAGGCTTACCTTGAACCCATCATCCATCGTTGAACTGACAATCCGTGGAATGCCTCCCGATTGTTTCACCATCTCGGGGTAACTTACCCAGTATGGACCAAGAATGATCACCTCATCCCCAGGATCGCAGACAGCTCGAATCGCCAGAGTACATGAATATTTCCCACCTGGGCTGACCACAAACTGAGTAGGCTTTACACCTGTCAGGTCATTCTCGTTAGTATACTTCTCCGCCAAGGCTTGTCTAAGAGGGGCGATACCAGGAACAAGCGAATATTTAGTTTCGCCATCTTTTAGTGCCTGGATCGCCGCCTCTTTAATGAAGTCCGGTGTATCAAAATCGGGTTCACCCGCTCCAAACCCGCATACATCTACCCCCTTAGCTTTGAGCGCCTTGGCTTTTGCATCGACGGCTAAGGTCGGCGACGGAGCCACGTTTTTCACCCAAGTAGACAGCTTGTCAGTAATACTCATAACAAGCCCTTTTTACCTCAGTGTTCTTTCATTGAAAGCGAGAAAAACGAAATTATAAAGGCTAGCGAGTTTTTCGGAGAGTAGCACCCTCAACGAAGCGACGCGAGACAGCCACGGTCACCCGCTCCTCAGGAACGCCACGGACCCGGAGTCTAATTAGCTCATCGAGGAACTCAACCGCTCGTTTAGCCACTCTCGCCTGACCATTTACAAGCCCGGCAATTCCATTTTCAGGGTCGATGTGGTTCGTGTTTATCAATGCCAATTGCACCTCATCAGGCATACGGATACCCGCATCCTTGAGCATCATGTAAAACACATCATTGAGACCAACCACTCCATCTATGCGATTCTGCTTGATCCATGAAATAAACTTTTCCTGTCCGTCGAATCCGTTGTGTATGGCACATGTCTCTACGAACTCTATTTTATCCTTTTCTCGGAACCTGTTTTCAGAGATGACGCTTTCGCGCAGTCCGGCCACCGTCAGGCGCTCGCCAAGAGGCATAACGTATTCCGGATAGGGGTGATTTTTCGGGACAAAAGTCGCAAAACCAATCCGTCGCGCTCCAGCTGTAACCAACTTGCCTACAAACAGCTCACCGTAATTGTAAGCATCTGAGGCGACCATATGCATGGGTAACCGGTCATAACCCCAATTCAATTGAACCGCAGAAAAATGATCCCAAGATATCTTTTCCCATGAGTGACCAGGGCTTAATTGGCCAAAAATCACTCCAGGGATTCCCCGACTTATAATCACCTGCCATAAGTGATCTAGATTGGAGTAGTCAGAGAGATAAAAACGGTCGACATTATAACCAAGTGTTTGCGCTGTTTTGTCGATTTCATCCAATCGTTTCTTAAAAGCTTTTTCCCGTTTAGATACCGGCCGTGACTCTGTAACAAAGGCCAAACAGGACCAAGGGCGTTTCACAGGTACCGCTTTTCTATGAGTCGCCAAGATGCCTAATGCCGGGTCACGCTCATAACCTACTTCTTTAGCTAACGCATTTACTCGATCCCTGAGATCTTGCGAGATGCGCGGATCATTCCGAATTGCGAGGGAGACAGCAGAGCGGCTCACACCGAGCTTTTCTGCCAAATCTTTCATAGTTACTCTCATCTAGAAAATTTTTATTCGTCTAAAGCATTACCCGAGGATGATCAAATGACCAATTTGGTGTCCAAACACACCACTTAAAGTCTACGATAATGGTGCCTAATCGCGGCCAAATAAATCAGTCTAGTTAACTCATTGCGGAGAAAGTCCCTTCCCTCGCATGAGTGCAGCAATCTAAATGACGGATTTCGAAATAAGCCTGTAATTATGCGCCCTTCGTCAGGAACGGACGCCAAGCATCTTCGATTTGGTGGGGTTTGAGTGTACTTACAAACGGGCGCCAGCGTGGGCGCTCCGGCTTCCGAATCAATTTCATCTTAGCCTCATGTGGGAGTCGATTTGCCTTGCGACTGTTGCACGAAATACAAGAGGTGACGATGTTCTCCCAACTAGTTCGGCCACCATAGTCTCGCGGAATTACATGGTCCAAATTCAATTCCTCTTCACGCCCCTGGACCCCGCAGTATTGGCACTGATACCCGTCTCGTTCGAAGATGGCTCGTCGATGAAATTTCACCTCCTGTGCCGGCAATCGATCATAATCGCGTAATATTAGCACACTTGGAACACGCAGAGTAAGTCGTACCGTCCGCATTATTGGCTGGCCGGTTTTCGGGGGATTTTTCAAAGAAAACGCTATCCACTCTTCACCCCCCATCATCTCGAATTGCCCCTCGTCGGAAAAAACCGCCTGCGCGTGTCCTTGAAGAAGGAGCGAGAAGGCTCGTTTGGCACCAACGATATTCACTGCTTGCCAAACGCGGTTTAAAACCAATACCCGGTGGTTATCTACGCCTTCCATCGGAATAGATCATATCACGAATCAGCCAACAGGTTGTCAACCAGGACTTTGATGTGGTCACAGAAAAATTTCGGGCAAAACACAAAATATAGGGCTTTTGGAGCTGTTATGTTACAACATGTGGGGTTCTTTTTAAATTCCGCTCATCTGCTCGAAGGTGTATTGCTAGTAGAAGCTGCAATGCTGGTTTGAGTTTGCTAATAGCATCTATTCTAAGGCAATTTAGCTGTTCCTACATCTTGACATCGATCTACCGCGGTCTGTTGTTTGACATATGCAACATATCGCGATCTTTGCTACGAGCCTTAATGAATTCTCCAATTCGCAGATGCTCGCGCGTTTGTTCGCTGATCACCTGGAAAGTATGGATAAATCCTACGAAATTCTCGATATGCGCGAGCATCCAATTCCGTTTTCAGGGCCTGAAGAGAGTTGGGACCATCCTGAGGGGATTAAGATAAAGGAGGCTGTCGAGCGCGCGTCACATATCGTTTTTTCAACTCCCATTTATAATTATACAGTGAACGCGGTTACCAAATCGATCATCGAGCTGGTTGGGCGGTCTTTTGAGGACAAGATAGTCGCCTTTATGGCGGCTGCGGGCGGGCACAACAGCTATATGTCGTTAATGTCTCTCGCCAATTCTTTGATGCTTGATTTCCGCACCGTGATTGTGCCGCGGTTTCTCTATACCACCTACGATTCTTGGATAAAAAATGATACTCTGAAGCCAGAGTTCCAAGAACGCCTAGAGAAGCTATATCAGGATATGTCGAAGATTCAGATCCTATCGGAATAAACCCAATCTCCAGCTTTGTCTGAATTCGAAAGAGCTGCTCAAGCCCTCCACGCCCTCGGTCTCGTCGTCCGTGATTGCCTGCGCTCTGAAAAAAGAAAACCTAGTAACAAGCGGACAGCTATCGCCAAGGTTGAGGCATCAGATATTATATACCAGATCGATACGGTAAGTGAGGCCGTGATCTTAGAATGGTTCTCTCGAGAATGGACCGATCTCCCCCCAGTGCGCCTAGTCATGGAAGGCGCCGAGTCTGAAGGTCAATTGATTTACCCGACCATGGATCAATCGCCTGAATGGATTTGCCTTATCGATCCCATAGACGGCACCCGCGGAATCATGTATGATAAACGTTCGGCATGGTTTATTGCCGGCATCGCACCTATTGCTAAGAACAAGGAACCCAGCACCGAAGATATCGTGGTATCGGTCCTGGTAGAACTCCCTACCAGCAAAGCGGGCTACGCGGATTCATTTTATGCGATAAAGGGCTGCGGACTCGATGGTGTCTTTGGCGAGCGCATTCAGCTCTTCACGGGAGAAAAGGGCCCACTGAAACCCTCACCCTATCAAGGCACTGACATCACTCATGGCTTTTTCTCGTTCGCAAAATTTTTCCCCGAAGGTCGCCTCACACTCACGCGGCTTGAAATCGAGCTTATTGATTCGATCCATGGTCTTACTGAATCGGGTAGCCCCGTGATTTTTGACGATCAATATATGAGCACAGGTGGCCAGTTTTATGAAATCTTGATGGGACATGATCGAGCGATCATCGATGCACGCCGCGAGGTATACATGGCTGAGGGCCTCGATAACATCCTCACCTGCCATCCTTATGATATTGGGGCATGGCTCATTCTTGAGGAATCCGGATGCATCATTGAACGACCCGACGGTGGCCCATTAGACTTTCGAGTAAATACCACAGAAGCTGTTTCTTGGGCAGCCTATGCAAACCCTCAGCTAGCCTTCCATATCCGCCCCGTACTTAAACAGTTACTAAAAAAACTAAGAAAAGCATCGTCATGATAGACATCACTGCATGACGCGGACGGTGAATGGTGAGTTTTACTTTAAGGATCGGGAGAAGGAGATGATGCGGAAGATGCTGCGGCAGGTAGCTAGGTTTTGAGGGGTGGAGGTGTTGGCGTATGTGGTGATGTCGAATCATGTGCATATTTTGGTGCGGGTGTGTGGTGCGGCGAAGGCGGTGTCGGATGTAGAGTAGGTGCGGCGGTATGCGCTATTGTATCCGAAGCCGATGGATCACCAGTCGATAGATTTGGCCGTGGTGGAAGAGGCTTTAAAGACGAATTCTGAGGAGGGGCAGCAGATACGTCGGTTGCTCCTGGCACGGATAGGCAACGTCTCGGAATTTATGAAGACGCTGAAACAGTGTTTCTCGATTTGGTTTAATCGGAGTCGGGGATTTTAAAAGGGACGATTTTAAAAGGGACGGGGTTGTTTACGTATACACTTAGCTCCTGGGCAGATGTAATAAATAAAGGACATAAGTATTGGCGGACACTGGAGAGGATTGACCAGAAGATCCGTTCACTCATCGTTTAAAAATCGCCCATGCCGCATCCGACGATTTCTCAACTCTTAGACCAAACAATCCTTTTAGAGAACGAGCCAGGGAGACACTTAGTCCTGCCTGAGACTCTGATTTCAGAAGAAAATTACCCCTACCAAAAAGGTGGTTTGTTTCACATTGATGATGAAATTAGAAATATCCTGGCATACATAGAGTATCTTATCCACAGGCATCCAAAGTGGCCCTATTTGGCGCGAAGATTACTCTTCCCTGCAGACCGATGCCTGAACCTTCTCTATCAATTGGCACGAATTCATAGTAGGCTTTCGCCATCTGTGGCTATGAGAGAATCGTATCTTGCCGAGTCGAGAGACATACAATCTCAACTCCGTAGCATTGCCCTAAGCACCTCACCGAGCCCCCCGGTTTTTAAAATCGTTCGGCTTCATACAAAATGGATCAAAGCGCGCACGATACACTATAGAAAAAAGGATCAAACCGCTTCGATTGCTCTGAGTGTACCAAGTTACAGAATTACGCCAATAAACCTGTTCCTAAGATTCAGGCGTGAAACGGATGCACTACTCACCTTGCAACTGGCATCCGACGCTCGCATTGAAAACCTTGTGGAGACCTCATGAATATCGCAGTGGTAAATACCGCCGTTCCTTTCACTCGAGGCGGCGCCGAGATTCATGCAGACCACTTGGTAACAGCTCTAAATAATGCCGGGCACCGAGCCGAACTCGTTACCATACCTTTTAATTGGCGCACGCCATGGAGTATCGCAGATCATCTCATGGCCGTTCGGCTAATGGATATCGAATACGTCAATGGCATAAGCGTTGATAGAGTAATTGGACTTCGATTCCCCGCTTATCACATCAGGCACCCAAATAAGGTACTCTGGGTAATCCACCAATACCGATCCGCTTTTGATACCTGGAAACATCTCAATGCAGACTTGGCATCTCAACAGGGTGGTGCCGCTTTAAGAAACTATATCTCTGATGAGGAATCCGAGCTTCTGAACAAATCAGCAGCGGTCTTCACAAATTCCAGAAATGTTTCCGAACGGATGAAACGCTACTGCAATTTTGAAGCGCCCCCACTCTATCACCCACCTGGTCTAGCCGACCTACTCAGTCCCGGAGAAGCCGAACCATTTTTTCTTGTTCCAGGTCGAGTGGAACGACTCAAGCGCCCGGATCTTATTGTTTCAGCACTCGAAAAAACCCAAAAACCCGTCCAACTGGTCTTTGCCGGACAACTGGACAACAGCCCTAACGGCAAAGCCATACAAAAGACCATCAAACGCTCGAGCGCAAGAGATAGAATACAACTGCTCGGCTACGTAAGAAACACCGTTCTCGTGGACCTCTATAAACGCACCCGTGCTGTCGTATATTGCCCGTATGACGAGGACTATGGATACGTCCCGCTAGAGGCTATGTTATCTCAAAAACCAGTCATCACTACAAAGGACTCCGGAGGGTGCACAGAGTTTGTGAGTGGAGACAATGGTTGGGTTTGTGAGCCCGAAGTCGCCGCGATCGCTCAAGCGATGGATATAGCCTGGGAGTCACCTTTAGACTGCAAAAAACGCGGCGAGAACGGGTATGCTTTCTATCAGAGTTTAAATATATCGTGGGAACACGTTGTTCAAACACTCATGCAATGAAGACGATACATTGGTTTTCCCCACTCCCTCCGTCTGAAACCGATATTGCAAACTTCAGTGTGAGGGTAGCACGCGAACTACAGAGACTCTGCAACCTGACTCTGTGGACAGACAAGCGCGACTTGAAAAAGAAACGCTCTACGCTCGGTCTATCATGCCCCATCCGTTCCTACACAGATACGGAACGCGCTATCACTGATTTGAACAGAGCGGATGCCATATTTTTCAATTTCGGGAACAACGCTGCCTTTCACAGAGATATCTGGACCAAATCGAAGGAATTCTCTGGCTGCGCGATTCTGCACGACCTTTCGCTCTTCGAATTTGGCAAATCCATTTATAACAAAAGCTTGGGACAAAACACTTCGCTCGCTCTGCTCGGCAGGCGGATATATGGCCAAACTACTGACCAAGAGATACGGCAGGCATTCGAAGACCCAGAAACCTATGATGTTGCTGAGAAATACCCATTTACCCAGTGGTTAATCTCGGGATGTTGGGGCGCGATACAACACACGCACCCAGATTTTTTAGAATCTCCAAAGCCCTTACTAAATGAGCTAGAGCGGCCTATTTTCCACGCCTATTTGCCCTACCCGTCGACGATTCCAAAAGAACGGCAGACTGCGATGCGCAAGGAATCATCGCCGCTACATTGCTTAATGTTTGGATATATAGGCGGCGACAACCGCAGGCTTATCCCGGTTCTCGAGGCCCTTTATCGCTATCCACATAAAGACAAAATCCGCTTACACCTGGCAGGGAAAATACATCCGCGTTTTGCAGTCGAACGACGCCTTAAAAACATGGGGATCCAGCATTTGGTGACGCTGCATGGATTCCTGAATGAGAACGGCTTGGACCAGCTTATTCGGAATACTGATCTTGTGATCAACTTACGTTACCCCAGTCGCGGAGAATCATCGGGATCGCTTTTGCGTGCATGGAATCAAGAGGCGTGCTGCCTTGTCACGAACTACGGCTATTATGAAGGGCTTCCCGAAAATACTGTGATCAAAACTGCTATAAAAAACGAAGCAGCAGATATCCATGCAGCTTGGGACATGCTCTTAAAAAATCCACACATGGGCATTAAGTACGGCAAAGAAGGGAAGAATTTTCTAGAGGAAAAACACTCTGTTGAAGACTATGTGGCCGCCGTGCTGAAAATCGCCGAGTTTCCCATAAATGAAAGATCCAAGCCGACAAAAGACCTATTACGGCAGCGCTATGCAAAATGGTTAAATAAATCGATGGATAATGAGGAGGTAGCGACGCACCTCGCGCAACGTCTTGAGAACATTATTTAGTGAGAGGAAGGCGGCTTCAACACCAGCTTAGCGGAATGATTGATAAAAGACTGAAGTTTGCGGTTCGGTCCTGAGCCTTTACGAAAAACCCGCCGCACGCCGCTCTGCATTTCATTCTCTGCCGTTATGAATGCAATTTCATTGAGGACATAGCGCCACTTCCGAAAAAGCTCCCAAAAATTCTTCTCATCCTGGGCACCCCCAACTCGGCTAGCGCTTACATGGTGCTTGATCTGGCTATCAAAAGATACCACCGGCACCCGTCCCCATTCCAATGTCTGTAGGCAAAAATCGACATCTTCCATTCCATTAACGAAGCGCTCATCGAAGCCACCAAGTCTAGTAAACCATTCTCGTTCCGTAACCCAACACGCCGCGGTGGCTCCGACCACCGCCTCACTGCCCTTTCGACGCAATTGTTTCTCGCCAAAATCGCGGTGTTGTGGGGCAGAATAGATATCAAAGTAGATGCCAGCATGGTCTAAAACAGGATCGCTGACTCGCCATTGAACATTCCCTACTAAGCCGGGCATGCGCTCATGCCCCATCCAGCGGTGTGGCCGCTTCAAGGCTTCCAACATGGGCTCGAACCATCCGCTCTGAAGCAATATATCATTGTTAAGGAATGCCAAAACGTCTCCCTCCGCTTTCGATGCACCAAAATTATTGCTTCGCCCATAGCCCAGATTTGCGTCGTTAAAAAAGATCTTGGTGGGAACTGATAGATCCAGCGATTGAAGCCATTCTCGCGTAGAATCGGAGCTCCCGTCGTCCACAAAAATAATCTCAAAATCGATCACATCCTCCAGTGATTCTAAGAGAGAATCTAAATATGCACGTGTATAATCGAGACCATTGAAAAGTGCTGTTACGACCGAAAGGCGCATCCAGAGTATCCTTTTAACATTATTGCCGACCGCAATATCAGAAGCGCGTATCTAATCTAGCCCAAGGCTGACCGAAACACACGCTTCATGTCCTCGATGATGAGGTAGAGCGTTGGGATAAGGACCAGCGTAACGACCGTTGAAAACAAGATACCGAAGGCCAAGGTAACCGCCATGGGGATGACGATCTGGGCCTGTAAGCTCGATTCAGAAATAATTGGAATCAAACCGATAAAGGTTGTGAGAGACGTGAGGAGAATAGCCCGGAATCGTCGCACCCCAGCGTCCCGCGCAGCGACGGCAAGATCCATCCCTTTCCTTACCCCTTGGTTTACAAAATCAACCATCACCAAGCTGTCGTTTACCACTACACCCGCTAATGCGATCAAGCCGCACATTGACAATACGCTTATGGGTAAACCCAAAATCCAGTGCCCGACTGCTGCTCCAATAAATCCAAAGGGAATCACCGACATGATGATCAAAGGCTGGAGGTAGGATTTGAGCGGAATCGCTATGAGCGTATAGACCACCAACATCGCAAGCAACAGCCCATTGATCAGGGTGCCCAGGGATTCCTGTGCCTCTTGACTCTGTCCAGTCAGCTTGAAACGAGTATCGGGGTAACGTGGAGCATAGTTTTCCTGAAAAACAGACTCTAATTCGCGCGCGATTTTCTCGGGCTCTGCAATCTCTCGATCTGCCATAGCGCTGATGTTTACTGTGCGCTGCGCATCCAATCGCTGAATCGCAGAATATCCCGTCTTATAATCGATATGAGCCACACGAGAGAACGGTATGATTGTTCGATCCGGTAGCCGGAAATACATCGACTCGAGATCGGTGACCCGGCTGCGTTCGTCTGCCGGATAGCGCACCATTACTTTTACCTCATCCTCCCCCCGCTGAATGCGTTGCGCTTCGACACCATAGAAGCCAGCGCGCACTTGAGACGCAACTTGCCCCAGCGTTAGGCCCATAGCTTGAGCTTCTGGTGTGATCGAAAGCACCGCTTCCCGCGGACCTTCCGTCAAACTTACCGAAGTATTAAAGATCCCAGGATAAGCATCGAGCTCGTCTGCAAACTCCTCGGCAGCCGCCTTGAGTTGCTCTAAATCCTCTCCAAACAGATTTACACTGAGAGCCGGAGCCCCATCGTCACCACTACCGACATCGAGTTTCTCAATGCCGGGGATATCTCCGATCGCCTCGGTCCACATGCGGCTTATTTGTATTGTGTCGACTGTTCGTGTCTCGGCTTTGTTGAGCTCGACGACCATAAACCCCGAACTGCGCGACGACAATGCGGTCCGGAGGTGTTTGACCAAACTTCCCCCCTCAATCACGGCGAGCTCCTCGTCAACCACATAAAGCGCGTCCTCAATCCTTACCATCGCCTCCTCCAAATCGGAGAAGCCCATCCCATTTTCCATCTGGATCTGTGCAATCAAGAAATCGCTCGGCAGTGATGGGAAAAATACGAACCGAATAATACCCCCTGCCACCACGCCTACGATGAAGATTAAGCAACCGACAAAAATGGCCACCGTCGCGTAGCGAAACTCCAACGCATTTTCCAACACCGGGCGGTACACCTGATGAATCACAAACTTTAGGCCTCCATCGATTTTTTTGTGGATGAATGCAATGGGTCCACCCTGCTTTTTGTCTGCTTTCGCCCGCCCTAGACTCATCAAATGAGACGGAAGTATCCACTTCGACTCGATCAGGGAGAAAGTAAGCGCCAATACCACGACCGCTCCGATCGCCTTCCACAAGGGCCCGAAAGCCCCCTCAATCATGAGCATCGGGACAAACGTGGCGATCGTCGTCAATACGCCGAAAGTCGCAGGCAGCGCGACTTGCCGAGCACCGGCGATGACATTGTTTTCCGACGGTCCGTGCTGCTCGACATAGGAATGGATATTTTCTCCGATGACGATGGCGTCATCCACTAAAATACCGAGCACCAAGATAAAGCCAAACAGGCTCAACATATTCACCGACACATCAAACTGAGGCATCAGCCAGAGCGTGCCCAAGAAGCAAACGGGAATACCCACAACCACCCAAAAAGCTACCTTCAGTTGAAGAAATAAGCCTAAAAGAATCAAAACCAACAAGGCACCCAAGGCCAGGTTTTCGATCATCATATTGAGCCGCCCTTTCAGGTAATAAGAGACATCAAGCCATGTTTCGATCTCCACTCCCTCAGGCAGCTCAATCTGCTTCTCCGCAACATAATGCTTCACCAACTGAGCCAACTGTAGCTCACTCTGACCACCGACCGAATAGACGCTTAGGCTCACACTGGGTTTTCCATTGAAACGTGGGTTCCGACGATCTTCCTCAAATCCGTCAGACACGCTGGCAACATCCCTCACCAAAACGCGACCGCCATCGGAGCTCTGCTTCAAGACGATTTCTTCAAAATCCTTGCGCGTGTATGCCTTCCCCTCCGTGCGCAGGCGCAGGTCGAAGGCATCCGTTTTGATGACACCTGCAGGCAAATCGACGGACGAAAAGCGGATGGCCTGGGCAACGTCCTCCAAGCTCAGATTGAACTGCTGCAGCTTGTTCTCAGAAATCTCAATAGCGACCTCGTAGGCCCGAACATCGCCCAAATCCACCCGACTGATGTCGCCCAGATTAAGCAGCTCAAGGCGGATTTCCTTCGCAAGCCGCGTCATCTCCCGCTCGTCGACATCACCATAAATCTGGATATCGATCAGATCCTGCTGGATCTTTGTCCGGCTCACAACTGCCCTTTCCGCATTCTCAGGAAATGTGAAGATGGAGCCGACGGCGATGTTCACCTCGTCGAGAATCTCGGTGATATCATAGTCGGTGCTCACCTCGACGGCTACAGTCCCAAAGCTTTCGCGAGCCGTCGATTCGATTTGCTCAATCCCCTCAATATCCCGCAGCGCCTCTTCGATCTTGATGCAGATACCTCGCTCCACCTCCGTTGGCGAAGCACCCGGATAAGCCATTTGAACCGTGATCAAATCCAGCGCGAATCGCGGCATAGCCGTCTTCTCTATAGTAAAGATAGACATCAGGCCCGCAATCACGATCAGAGCCAGCAAGAGATTCGCGGCGACGGGATTGCGCGCAAACCATGCTATCGTTCCCTTCTGTTGCTCCTCGACACTCATCGCTGCTTATTCAGTGTCTGCTTCCCAAGAAACGAGGGTCCCACTGTAGAGCGATTGGGGGGATGTCAGGCAGATCAAGTCGCCTTCTTCCAATCCATCGCGCGCATACACAAAATCACCATCAGCGAGCAAGACCTGTAGCTTACTAAATGAGATACGATTCTCTTCACAGCCATCCCATAAGGCCTGATGGCGGAGATCAGGGGTGAGTATTGATCGGCTGTAGCGGTTGATCGTGTCTA